>JBAXEA010000010.1:0-22193 GCA_037140655.1 bacterium
GCAAAACTAAACATTAAACTAAAAACAAAAATACTTAATAATATCTTTTTCATAAAAAATTATTTTTTAATCAAACATTATAATACTTTAAGTATACTCCAATATAATCAAAAAATCCTCCACCAATTGGTAAAGGATTTTTTGTTTCCCAGCCCTAAACCGGGTTTAGGGCTGGGATTTTTATTTATTATTACTATTGTTTAGTATCAAGTGGAAAGATATCTGATAGTTCACCCGAATAATAGAATTCGTAACCTAGGTCTCCGAATGTATAATCAATACCTCCTACATTTATCACTGCCCCACCAGCTTGTGCATCAGGTTTTGGTACTGATCTGTAAAAACCAAGATTATACAAAGTAGACAAAACTTCAGGACGATAACTAATATCATAACCGGCTTTTGCCCATTGTGCTTCGATTTGTCTCATGAACAATCCAACATATAAATATGAATAGTAAGGATCTTTTGAATTTGTAATTCTACTCATTTGCTCACTGACCACATCTGCCCCTTCTTGGTAATCTAATACATTTTCCATTTCTGGACCTAAGTAGTAAGGTGAATTTTTATCTTTTAGATGTTCCTCTATAAGCGTAGCAGTCTCAGGTTTTAATCCGGCAATACCAAATGAGAATTTAGATAATGATGCTAGAATTTTCATTGGCTCAAAATATTTTTTAAAGGACTCTCTACTATTATTGAAAAATCTAAATTGCTCCCCTATCACACCACCCAATAAAAGTCTTGGTGAAATATTTGCATCATGAGCAGCTTTTTTTATAACCTCCTGATCACGGATAAAAACTCCTTTCATTAAATTCCATTCATCGGTATCCGCCCAAGAATATGCTGTCATCGGCAAATTCACTGATTCAGCATTTGTATTGTCACAACTCTTCATAGTAGATTCAAATGAAGAATCTCCAGCAAATCTTTTTGAAGCAGTACTTATCATTTGCTCAAGTAGTGCATCACTTGCTCCATTAGTTAATGTTTTGTAAATATTAACTGCTGTAAAAGGTGCATATCTACCAAGCGCATTTATACGACAAACTACAGTCAAACTACTATCTTGTTTTACGGAAGAAACTTTTTTAATATCGAAATAAGAATTCCTAGAAGATGCTGAGCCTTTAACATTCAATAAATTAAATTGCATTGCTAAAAAAACTGCGGCGAAAGTTAATCCCACAAAAGCAAATACATATATAAAAAACATAAAGACACTCTTCCCTCTCTTTTTGTTTTCGATAGACATTTTTTTAATAAATAAATTAACTAATTTTATATTCATCTACTTTGTACTTTTTTACCATAGCTATCATATCTGCAACCAACTGTTTTGGTTCTTTACCTTTTACAACCTTAGAATAAGGACGATGACCTTTTTCTAAAATTTCTTCCAACTCTGCTCCCATCTCCCATGGACCTTCGAAAATTCCAATAACTTTATCATCTTCAAAAGCAATTGTGAATTCATGAATTGTTCCTATTCGTCCACAACCACAAACGACAGCATCAGTAGATTTTGTAAGTATTAAGTCTCTTCCAGGATAACCGAAACCAGTGTAGACAATCAAATCCATATAATCAAGTGGTAATTTGTAAGTCTCCACATGCTCACGCTCGTTTGCAGCTGGAGAAAAACCGATTGATATTCCACCTACTTCTTTTGCTCCCATTGCAGCCCAAAATGGAAATCCAGTAGTAGCTCCTGTGACTATCACAGCTCCTTGTCGGGCTATTTCTCTTCCAAGTTCTTTTGCTAATTCCAATGCTCCTAATCCACAATGCCCTGTCTCAGCTGCTCCTGACACGCAGATTTTAATCTGTTGATGTCCATGCTTTTCGTAAATATTTTGTGCTGATCTATCCATAATAAATGATTATATATTTTTAATATTAATTAACAAATAAGAGAAACGGCATCCCCTTTTTCTGGTGCGTATGCTTCAACACCCAAATTGTCTCGTAATTTTTGAACCAAAAACATTGATGACTTTGGTTCACCCATTACAACAAAAACTTTTTTCAATGTTTCAAAAGAATCTTCTACGAAGTTTATCAAATGTTCAGAATCTTTATGTCCAGAATATCCAGATATAGTTACGACATGTGAACGAACAGTGACATCTTCTCCAGTTATTCGAACAGTTTTTACGCCTTCCTGAATCAGACGTCCTGGAGTTCCGACTGCCTGGTATCCCATAAGTAAAATAGTATTATTTGGATCTGGTAAATAATGTCTTTCATGGTGTATGATTCTTCCACCTGATGACATTCCTGAACCTGCGATAACTATTTTAGGATTTGGAACTGTATTTATCGTTCTTGATTCTTCAGATCTTAATGTCTCATGCAATCCTGGAAAATCAAAGATATGTTCTCCGCTTGATATTGCTTTTTTAGCAGTATCATTAAAATAATCTTTATACTTTTTAAAAACTTCAGTAAGTCGTATCGCAAGTGGTGAATCAAAATATATTGGCATAACAGGAATACGATCTTGCTCTACTAGCTCATCTAATTCAAAAAGAAGTTCTTGGGAACGTTCAAGAGAGAAAGTTGGAATAATAAGAGTTCCCTTTCTCTTGTAATTATCCTCTATAACAATTTCTAAATTTTTTCTTCTATCATTTCTTGATTCGTGATTTCTATCTCCGTAGACACTTTCCATTATTAAATAATCAATATCAGTAATTTTTTCAGTATCAGGTAAAAGTGGCGAAGGACTATTTCCCAAGTCTCCTGTGAAAAGAATTTTCTTTCCATTGAAAATAAATTCAACCATAGCTGAGCCAAGTATGTGCCCAGCATCACGGAATGATACTTCCAGATTTTCAGTTAGTTTTATTTTTTCATGATAAAGAAAACCTTGCCACAATGTCATCATCATTTTTAAATTCTCAGGAGAATATATTGTAGCTAAATCAAATTCAGTATTTTTTGAAAGAATACCCGCAGTGTCTTCAAGAATTATTTCTGCAATAGCTTTCGTTGGAAGAGTTGAATAAATTTTTCCACGGAATCCTTCGTGAATTAATTTTGGAATTCTACCAATATGATCCACGTGTGCATGAGTAATAAATAATATATCAATTTCTACCACATTATATGGGAATGGATCCCAGTTTACATCATCTGCAACTTTAAAACCTTGCGTAAGACCACAATCGACTAAAATCTTTTTACCATCTACTTCTAAAAGAAAATTCGCGCCCGTTACCGAGCCCGTACCTCCATGAAACGTTACTTTTGCTTCATTTTTCATTGTTGTATTATATCGTATTTTTTAATATATACATAATTTCTTTCCTTAGGTTCTCCCGAAGTCAGACTTAGGGGAATCCCCTAAGTCTGACTTCGGGAGAAAATTTTTGCAAAGAAAAAACCGCCTACGAGAGCGGTTCTTTTTTAGGGCTATTTCCAATATATTACCGTAGCTACATAGCTAAGTGGGTATCTGACATGACAGACCAAGGTCAGTCATGATCTGGATTCCCTAAAAAAAGTGTTCTAGGTAATAATTGGAAATAACCCTACTAAAAGTTTATCTTAAATAAAAACTTTTGCAAGAAAAATTTTTAAAAAAACACAAAATTTTTACAAAAACAATAGTTAAAATTATTCTTTATGTTCTGCGTAGATAAAATCAGTGTCAATTTTTTTGTAATTATACAATTCACTATCAGCGAAAAATCTTTTTACTTCTATCTCTCCGTTTTCCACAGAATCAGATGCATGAACAATATTTGATTGAGTTGAAAGTGAATAATCTCCGCGAATAGTACCTGCAGTAGCTTCCCAAGCTTTAGTTGGACCTACTAAAAGTCTAACTGAAGAAATTGTATTTATACCTTCGATAGCCATTACGATGACTGGACATGATTTCATAAAATCTCTGATTCCAGGGAAAAATGGTTTATCTTTAATGTGAGAGTAATGTTCTTCTAGTAAAGTATCTTCAATACTTAGCATTTTTAATCCAACGATTTTAAGCCCCTTCTTTTCAAAGCGAGTTATTATCTCCCCTACTAGGTTTCGCTGAACAGCATCTGGTTTAATGATTATTAAAGATTTTTCTTCTATTGGTCTTGTCATAAAATTTATATTTTAATTATAATAATAGCTATATCTTAGCAGATATAAGCTTAATTTCAAACAAATTAGTATTTATTTATTTTTCGTATCTTTCCATTATCTCTCCTTCGACTTCTTCTCTCTCACGGCCATATTTTAAGTATGAAAGTTGTTTTAGGCTATCTACAAGCTCTAGGTTTCCTTTCTCTGGTGCCAAAGTGTGCATATTGAATGGCTTAGTTGGCTGACCATTTACTAGCATATTTACATACGCATTATAGTTATCTAATTTCATAATATCTTGTGCTTTGAATGTTGGCTGAAATCTTTTTTCCAAGAATGTCGCATCCTCAGAACTTACTCGAAATACTGCCATCGATCCGACGTTACCGAAAACAGCATTTTTAATTTTTTCTTCTAATTGAGAAATATACTGATGCGCAATGTTTAATGACAAACGATATTTTCTAGCTTCAGATAAAATCGAAGATATGGAATCAGTTGTAACGTTTTGGAACTCGTCGATATATAAATAAAAATCATTCATTGGTTTACCAAACATATCTACGCGAGAAAGTGCCGCCATTTGGATTTTTCCGACAAGCACTAAACCGATAAGGTTTGCATTCAATTCTCCAAGTCGTCCTTTTGAAAGATTTACTAAAAGAATTTTTTTCTCATCCATTATTTTTCTAAAATTGAAAACTGAATTTTGTTGAAGCACGACTGGACGCATAATGTCGTTGGAAATAAAATTATCAAACTTTGAAGAAATATAAGGTACGAAGTTTGCCAAACTCTGATCTCCTGTCGTCTGCTCAGCTGAAACCCAAAATTGTTTAATAATTGGATTTTTACATTTTGCTAATTTCATATCACGAAATTCCTTATCACCAAGCACTCGAGTAATCTCAAGTAAAGTAGAACCAGAATCTGGATCTTCCATCACAAGGAATGCACTATTTCTGAAATACTGTTCGAACATTGCCCCACCGCCAACTTTCATATCAAATAATTTATTGAAAATTCCCATCAATTCATTTACGACGAATGTCTTTTGTTCAGGATAAGCTGGATCAAATTCGAGCATATTTAAGCCCATGGGACGGGCAGTATAGGCAGGGTCAAAATATATAACATCATCAATACGTTCTTTTGGTATACGAGACAATATCGTCTGAATATCAGTGCCGTGTGGGTCAATATAACAACAACCATCACCATTCTTGATATCTTGAGTAATCATATTCAACATTATGTTCGTTTTACCAGTTCCTGTCTGACCTATGACATACATATGACGCATACGGTCTTCACGAGCCAAATGTACTTCTGTATCTCTACCTCGGTAGCTATTCACTCCAAGAACGATACCATCCTTACCCATTTCAAGTGGAGCAGGAGCAATGCCAGCCTTTGCTTCTTTAAGTTGACCTTGGCCTGAAATACCAACTGGAAAATGAAACACTGAAGCAAGTTCTTTTAAGTTCATTGGTAAAACTTTATCATTGGAAAAAGTTCGATAAGAAAAATCATGATAAAGTTTTTTCAAATCACCACCGGACATTTCTTCAAAAAATATTGAATTGCTTGCCGCTTCAGTGAATTGATTAAATGATGATTCTATTTCTTTTAGAATTGCACTTGCCCTTTCTTTATTCCCCGCTGAAGCAACAACGCGAATATTTGCTTTCATTACCGTACTTTTTATTTTGTTTCCGATTTTTTCCGCTGCACCTTCGTCCACCTCCCTTCGTCCTCTCATGTATTTTTCTTTCTTTTCTTTTTGTTCTTTCATTCCGAAAATAATTTCTTTTCCAGCCTTCAAAAGTCCATGCTGGAATTTATAGAAATTATCAGAAGCATTCTTCACAGAATATCCATCTTTTACATCATCTAATATTTTATGGAAATCATACATGAATTTATTCCCTGCTGGAGCAATCACAAACTGAATAGCTGCACCCTCACCCACAGTCTGTAATTTAGAAAATACATTCAAAATCATATTCATCGGGTCGTGTTCGATTTTGTCATAAGTCTTTAAAGGCAAAACTCCGCGTTCAGAAAAAGACGCATACGCTCCAGCTGAACCACCCTTTTCATTGAAAACATTATAATCATCTGGAACATCTTTTATTTTTGCATCACGATAAAAAGCCAAAACTTGTTTTTCAAAAAGAGTAACATGCTTATTTGGTATAGCTGCATAGATAATAACTTGATCGCTATCATTATTTAATGCGACTTCAATAGTAAAATAATTTTCTTTTTCATTATTCTCTCCTTCTGAAATAGAATTCATACCAGCATAAAATTGCTCCATGGCACTGATAAATTCCTTAAAACCTTTACTCTTGTCTGCTTCATCTTGAGGTGGAGGAAGAGTTATTTCAAAAAGTGTCATATGCAATGACTTGTAAAGCGGAGTGCCTTCTCTTAACCCTGGTATTGCTTGCCCTGTTTTTATATATTGAATAAGTAATCTATGAAAATCATCATCCACGTGTGGGTTGTTCATTGATTCGGCAACTTCAATTGCGTTTTTTATTCCCTTTGTTATAACCAAACCAAGCAATTCTTCCATAACGACATCATGAGTTTCTGGTTTAAGTTTCAACACAATTGCATCAGATTCCTTTTTACTTAACAAATTATCTTTATGTATTACATCTCTAGCTGGAATTTCTTTATACTCTTTAATGAGATTATGAGCCACATTGTCTGCGTGTTCAAATTGCCCAGCATGCATAAGCTCTTGTTCCCTCTTTGCTACATGCTCACGCAAATAACCAAGCTCCTCTTCAGGAGTTTTAAACTTTGGCATCTCTTTTAAGAATGATCCTTCCATTAATGTAATTATAACAAGAAAAAAAGATATTCACCAAATATTTGTATAATATTCAATAAGGTCTATAATATAGTCATTAGTAAAAGTCGCTTTATTAAAATAAAATTATTAAAAAAATGGAAAATGTACCCGGGATAGCACCAAGTGCACGCAATGAGGAAACCAAGAAACTTGCAGAAGAAGGAATGGAAAGAGCAAGACAGCCTGAAACTTTAAGTAGTGAGGCTAAACAAAATATCTATGTAGCAAGTGATACCAAAGAAAAAGATGAAAAAACAATAATGGCCCTTACTGCTAGAATAAGAGAGATATTCAAGAAAAAAGAAGTACCACAAGAACAATTGCAAGCAGCTCATAATTTCCTTTCAGGCAGAGCAACTGAAAAATGGAGAGAATTCTATAACAGTAAAAATGAAGCTGGCAAAAAAGAAATGTGTGAAAAATTAATCAAAGGAGAACTTATCAGAAGTGCCTTCTATGATAAAAAAACGAATGAAATAGTTATCAAAGAAGGAGTGATAGCTGGCGGAATGTAAACTAAAATATAAATAAAAAAAGCTTCCATCTGGAAGCTTTTTTTATTTATATTTTAGTTAGTATCTCTGGTTCGCCTTCGGTGATCAGAATTGTGTGTTCAAAATGCGCACTTCTTTTTCTATCAGCCGTGCGGAATGTCCAACCATCATCATCTATGTCCACATGCTTTGTTCCTGCATTTAACATCGGCTCTATAGCTATGATCATGCCAGGGACTAATTTGACTCCAGTGCCTGCTTTACCGAAATTTGGTATATATGGATCTTCATGAATTTCTTTTCCTACTCCATGCCCTGCAAGAACTTCTACGATTCCATATTTTAACGGTTTTGCAAATTTTTCTATCGCATTACCTATGTCCCCTGTTTTTGCACCATTCACTGCCGCACTTATACCTATATATAAAGATTTCTCTGTGGCTTCAATTAATTTTTTAGAAGAATTACTTATCTCACCAACTGCGACAGTCACAGCATGGTCAGTAAAAAGACCTTTGTGTTTTAATCCAAGATCAAGTGAAACTATGTCCCCTTCTTTTACGATTCTATTTGCTTTCGGTATACCATGAACGACTTCATCATTTATAGAAATACAAACTGAGGCTGGGTAAGGACTGTCAGCACCTTCTGGTTTATAATTTAGAAAAGCTGGATAATCACCCATATCTTTTATTAATTTCTCGGCATATTTATCTAATTCTAAAGTTGAAATACCAGGAGCAACTTTTTCTGCAACTTTCTGCAAAACAGTAGCCAATCGCCTCCCTCCTTCTCGAATTATTTCTATTTCTTCTTTTGTTTTAATTATTATTGACATATTTTTTCCAGACGTTGGACGTCTGTATTTTTATCCACATTAACTTATTACTGTCCCTTGAAATCTTTCACCATTCAAACAATTTTCTAAATTACTTATTGGCTTACCATTCATTATTATTACTTCCATTCCTGCATCTTGTGCCATCTTTGAAGCTATCGGATCAAATGGTGAATTCAATCCTGGATTCCATTCTGCAGGTATTAATTTCCTATAATCCGTCCAAGAAATTTTATCTATCTTTTTTGCATCCGGATTTTTCTTTGGGTCAGAATCATACACATGATCAATGTTTGAAATATTTATTACCTTTTTTGCATTTATATGTTTTGCTCCAAGCACTGCGTCCCAGTCCGTACTTTGTCCTGGTTCATAAGCTGCTCCTATAACTATAGGTTTATTAAAAGGAAAATCTTTTGATAAATTAAAGATAACTTCATGGTGTGCATAATCACCGAAAATAGTTCGTACAAGTTCAGCATTTAACCGCAATGATGCAATGCCTATCCAATCTAAATTTTCATTTGAAATTTCTGAAACTTGTTTTGCGGCGTCTTGATATCTACGACACAACTTCCCTCCTCCAGTGATGATAAGAAACTTTTTACCTTGCTCTACGTGAGTAAGAATTAATTTTTTAAAGTCTTTTAAAAAATCTATGTCTAAGTTGTCAGGTATAATTAACGACCCACCGAGTGAGATAACAATTGTTTCTTCTTTCATTTTATAATTCTAGTACATTAATAATATCTTCAAAAACTCGATCCATAGCCTGTTCTCCATTTATTTTAAAAATTTGATAACCTTCTTTGTTTCTGAAATATTCCATAGAAGGAACAACATTGTCTTTATATTCTTGTATTCGCCTTTCGATGCCTTCTGGTGTATCATCTACTCTGCCACGCAATGTATTTCTTTTTACAACTTCATCTTCAGATATATCAATATGAATTATTTTTATATTTTCTCGTTTGAAAAATTTCATCATTGAATCAAAACTTTCTGACTGATGTACTGTTCTAGGAAAACCGTCAGTGATAAGATGTTTATCATCATTTAGATTATTAGTAAGAACATTAGTGAAAAGTGATGTCGTTAAAAAATCTGGTTGAAGCTCTCCTTTTACCATAGTTTCTCTGACCCTTTCTGCAAGAAAACCTTCGGATTTTACAAGTTTTCTGAATTCTTCTCCTGTGCCTGCATAGACAGGTTCTTTATAAGAATCCATTTGTTGGAAGTATTTCATTAGGCGCTCTATCTGAGTTCCTTTACCTGAGCCAATAATTCCAAAGAAAACAATTGTTTGTGTATCCATATATTTAGAATACAAAATTTAGCTTGAATAATCAAGGATAATGTAATAGAATCAATCTATGAAAAAACTTGGCTTTAATCTAGTCCTATTGGGAGAACCAGCTTCTGGTAAAGAAACACAAGCAAATATATTAAAAAATAAATATTCAATTAAGTTTGTTGAAACCGGTGTATATACTAGAAAATTTTTAAAGAAAAAAGGGCCTGATGGAGATTGGGCCAGAAGAACTGCAGGCAAAGGAAAACCATTACCTGTACCTCTATTAAAAGAGTTTTTAATCAAAAATATCAACAACCATCCAAAAGGCAAAGACCTTCTTTTTTTAGGAGGGCCAAGATTAAAACCAGAAGCACAGCTTTTAAAAAAAATGCTTGATGCAAAGAAACAAGATTATTTTGTTTTATATATTACCCTACCAGAAAAAGAAGTTTACATAAGATCAATAAAACGCAAAGCTGACAAAAAAGTAAAAGCTCTTTATAAAGTTTTTGATACAGAAAAAATAATAAAAACTAGACTTGAATACTACAAAAAACAAGTATCTAAAACTGAAAAATATTTCGAAAGCTTAGGTAAGCTCAAAAAAATAAATGGTAATCAATCCATAGAAAGAGTCGCAGAAGATATCGAAAAAGCAATACAAAAATATCAAAATAAATAAAAAAAATCCCCGAATTCGGGGATTTTTTTTATTTATATTTTTTAGTATTCTCTCATTGAAATCTGAGCGTCGATTTTTTTGATTAGATCAAGCACGACTGAAACAACGATCAACAATGCTGTACCTCCGAGTGCTATAGCTGTAATACCTGTAACTGCGCGCATGATAAGTGGAAGAACTGCGATTATTCCAAGGAATAATGCACCCACCATTGTAATACGATTTAATACTTTTGAAATATACAATGAAGTTGATGCTCCTGGACGAATACCTGGGATAAATGCACCATTCTTTTGTAAGTTTGTTGAAAGAGCTTCAGGATCGAAAGTAACAGCAGTATAGAAATATGTAAACAAGAAAACTAAGATAAAGTATAGAACTCCATACAAAAGACTTGTTTGTGAGAATCCGACAAGTGCATGTGATATTTTCATAATTACACTATTTGTAGAGCTTGCTAAAAAGTTACCGATCATTTGAGGGAAAAGTAATATTGAAAGAGCAAAGATTATTGGAATAACTCCAGCTTGGTTTACTCGAAGTGGAAGGTATGTAGATCCACCACCGTATGTTTTCATACCTCGTACTCGTTTTGCATAGGTCACTGGAATTGGTCTTTCTGCTTCAGTAACGACTACCACACCAGCGATAACAAGTACTCCAAGCACTACGAACAATATATAAAGTGGAACTTGAGAAACATCGAATGAGAACAACATTTGACTAACTTCTGCAGGAAGTCTAGATACAATACCAGCAAAGATCAAAAGTGAAACACCATTTCCAATACCGAATTCTGTCATAAGTTCTCCAAGCCACATCATGAACAATGCTCCTGCAACAACTATGATTAAGTTTGTTATCCTTGTAAATGGAGTTAAGTTAACTAAAATTTTCTGACTTTCTAAAATCATTAAAAGAGAAAAACCTTGTATAGCAGCAAGTGGAACTGTAAGAAGTCTTGAGTATTGTGTAAATTTCTTTCTTCCTGCATCTCCTTCTTCGTTATACATTTTTTTCAAAGCAGGAACCATGATAGTCAGCAATTGCATTATGATAGATGCAGTAATATATGGACCAACTCCAAGCATTATTATAGAAAGATTTGAAAGTCCACCACCTGAGAAAATATTTAAAATACCAAAAAATTGGTTATTGGTTAAGAAACGAGTAAGAGCAACTGTATCAATACTTGGTATTGGTATTGCAGAAAGTAATCTAAAAACTACCAATGCACCAAATACAAACAATATCTTTTTTCTTAAAGATATGTCTGTCCAGATTAATTTCATTTTGCTCGAAAAATTTTGCATATCAGTAATAAATTTTATTTATTATTTATAAAATGACCTCTCCACCAGCTTTTAGAATTTTTTCTTTAACTGCATCTGAAACTAAACATTTAGAAACTTGAAGCTTTACAGCTAAGTCTATATCACTATTTAAGATTTTTACTTTTGGTAACCATCCTTTTCTTGTTTTGATAACTTTCAAATCAAGTAAGCCTTGTGGTGTAACTGCCCCACCCTTTGGGTATGCAAGTGAAATTTTGTAAAGTGAAACACAAGCAGGCTTGATCTCGTAAGATTTAAATCTGTATCCACGGTTCTTTGGTAACTTCTTGATGATATCACGAAGTTCTGGACGACGCTTGTTACCTGCACGAGCTGTTTGACCCTTACCTCCGCGACCTGAAGTCTTAGCATGTTTACCTCCACGGCCAACTATGCGATCCTTTTTATTCTTATGTGTTCTTTTTAAATCGTGTATTTGCATAAAATTATTTTTTATCTACTATTTCTTCTTTACCAGCGACAACTGTAGTCTCAGGTAATTTAGTATATTTTGTTGAAATTTGTGAAAATGCTAACATAACCGCTTTTGAATTGTTCAATTTATTTTTACTTCCAGACAAAATTTTTGATGTTACATCTTTTACTCCGGCCAATTTAGCAATATCTCGAACAACAGAACCAGCAACTAATCCTCTTCCTTTATTTGGTTTGATTACAACAGATGAACTTGAGAAATCTGCAGAAATTTCATGAGGAATAGACATAGTCTTCGTAAGATTTAGTCTAACCATATTTTTCTTTGCATTTCTTAGTGCTTTGTTTATAGCAAGAGATGTATCTCCGGCTTTTCCTAAGCCTAAACCGATTCCACCTTTTCTATCACCTGCTACCAATACTACAGAAAAAGAAAATCTTCGTCCTCCTGCTACAACACGAGTAACACGTCGGATATCTAAAATCTTTTGATCAAATTCAGGTTTTGGTCTTCCAAATGAAGAAGATCGATGGCCAGTATTTCTTTTGTCGTTTGTTTTTTCCATATATTTATTATATTAAAATTTCAATCCGCCTGCGCGAGCTCTATCAGCAACTGTTTTGATACGTCCTGTATATTTAAATCCGTTTCTATCAAAAACTACTTGGGTAATTTTTAATTTGATACAAACTTCACTAATCATTTTACCGATCTCCCCTGCTCTTTCTGTCTTAGTGCCTTTAGTAATTTTCATATCACTTGCTTGAGCTAAAGTCTTGCCTGTTGTATCGTCTATGACTTGTGCATAAATAAATTTATTTGAACGAAAAACAGAAAGTCGAGGACGAGAGGAAGTACCATTGATTTTCTCTCGAATCTTTGTTTTTAATCTTATTCTTTTGTCTTGTTTATTTTGCATATTAAAAATTTAATTAAGCTGTTTTCTTACCTTGCTTACGTCTGATAACTTCACCTTCATATCTCATACCTTTTCCTTTGTATGGTTCTGGCTTCTTTAGTGCTCGAACAGCAGCTGCGAAACTTCCAACCATCTCTTTATCGATACCTGTGATAGTGATATTATTTTTTTCAGCTGTAACAGTAAGACCTTCTGGTATTTGTGTAATAACTGGATGTGAGAAACCAAGAGCGAAAACTATTTCTTTTCCTTTAACTTCTGATTTGAATCCAACTCCTTCTAAGATTAATTTCTTTTGGTAAGGTGTTACTACTCCAGCAATCATATTCTTTAAGTGTGAAGCGTAAGTACCCCAAAGTGATTTTGAAAACTTATCATTTCTATTTGCTTTTAAGGTAATCATACCTTCAGCTATGGTGATGGTTATATCATCACGGAAAACTTTAGTAACTGTTCCCTTTGGGCCAGCTACAGTAATAACATCGCCATTTCTTGTGACTTTAACATCTTTTGGTATTAGTATTTCTTGTTTTCCTATTCTTGACATAAATTTTATTTGTCCCTATGTCGGACTTAGGGCTAGCCCTAAGTCCGACATAGGGACTTTTTTACATTACCATAATTTGAACAAAGCTTCACCGCCAACTTGTTCCTTTCTTGCTTCTTTACCTGATAAAATTCCTTTTGGTGTTGAAAGAACAAGAAGTCCTGAACCATTTCTTACTGAATGAATTTCTTTCATACCTAAATAAACTCTTCTTGATTGTTTTGAGATTCTAACAGCCTCAGCAATTCTTGGTTTGTTGTTTACATAAACCAAACCGATTTCAAGAATATTTTGTCCGCCTTTTACCTTTTTTGTAACTTCACCTACATATCCTTCCTTCTTAAGGCATAATGCGATTGCATTCTTTATTTTTGAATAAGGAATACAAACAACTGGCTTGTTAACTGCGCCAGCATTCTTGATCGATATTATCATGTTTGAAATTGAATCCATTTTTTTATATTTATTTGTCCCTATGTCAGACTTAGGGCTAGCCCTAAGTCTGACATAGGGACTGTTAATTTACCAACTTGATTTCCTAACTCCTGGTAACATACCTTCATTTGCTAACTCACGGAAGCAAATACGACAAGTACCGAAATCTCTCATAAAAGCATTACCTCGTCCACAACGAAAACAACGATTTTTTGCTCGTGTAGAGAATTTTGGGGTCTTTTTTGATCTAGCTATTACTGATGTTTTTGCCATAAAAATTAAAATGGGATTACTTTGTAATATCTCACTTCTTTTCTTACTCCTTCACATTAAGTGAAAAAATAAGGAGAAAAGTGGATTAATCAAAGCCTTATTCCCTTAGCTAGATACTAGCAGATTCCAATAAAATAGTCAAACCCTGTAGTGAGTTTTTATGAAACATCTTTGATGCATGCTTTGCATGTCATAAAAATTCACTACAGGGTCAAATAAAAAAGCTGTTTCAAAACCTATTGGTTTTGAAACAGCTTATATTTTAAATTTAAGAAACTTATTATTTTTTCAACGGAACTCTCTTTAGAACTTCAATTAAGAAATTCCAAAAACGTCCAACACTAGGAATCTCAGCTTTTTCGTCTGGACTGTGAGGATATTTAATAGTTGGCCCAAAGGAAATCATATCCCAATCTGGATACACACCACCCAAATAACCTGTTTCAAGTCCTGCATGGACTGCATAAACTCTTGGTTCCTTATTATACATTTCTATGTATGTAGTTTTACAAATATCAAGAATTTCTGAATGAACAGAAGGCTTCCATGCTGGATAATTACCAGTCACCTCAATCTTAACCGTACCAATTCTTTCAAATTTTGAAGATATATTGGAAACACAATCATCTCTTGAAGCATCCACAAAACTACGAACCAAAAATACAACTTTGGCAGTTCCGTGTGATAATTCAACGATACCCATATTAGAAGATGTCCTAGGTAGGTCAGGAATATCTTTATCAAAAAAGATCACACCGTTTTCAGAAGAACATATTGAACTAATAAAATTATCCTGTGATTCAGAATTCATTACAAATTCTGGTAGTTCTACGCCTGCAACACTAAGAATTAAATCTGTCTCAATTCCTGAAAAATCTTTAAATAAACCATCTTCATATTCTGAAACAAAATTTATAAATTCTTCAGACTCTTCAACAGGCATTACAATAATTACAAAGGCTTCTCTAGGAATTGCATTCCGCATATTACCTCCCTTGAACGAAGATATACGAAAATTAAAAGTAACATCAGCCACATCTAAAAATTTAAAAAGTACTTTATTAGCATTTGCTCTCCCAAGATTGATATCAACCCCAGAATGCCCACCTTTCAAGCCACTAATAGAAATTTTAAACGCAACAGAATCTTTTCTTGAAACTTCTTGTTCGTAAGCATAATCAACAAAAATATCTGCACCGCCTGCACAACCAATACACAATTCACCTTCTTCTTCTGAATCAAGGTTTAATAAAATTGCTTTTTTAACAAAATCATTTGGTCCAATTGCTTTTATCCCAGTTAATCCAGTTTCTTCATCGATTGTAAACAAACACATAAGTGGTCCATGTTGAATACTGTTTGATGCAAGTACCGCCAAGGCAGCAGCAACACCAAGTCCATTATCAGCACCCAATGTTGTTCCATTTGCTTTTACCCAATCTCCATCAACATATGCTTCAATTGAATCCTTTAAAAAATCATGAACCTTATCTTTATTCTTTTCTGGCACCATATCTAAATGACATTGAAGAATTACCAACTCACAATTTTCCATTCCGGCAGTTGCTGGTTTGTAAATACTTACATTACCAACACTGTCTTCTATTGCACTCAAACCTAATTGTTTTGCAAAATCCTTTACATAATCAATACATAAACGCTCGTGTCTAGATGGACGAGGAATCCCCGTTAGATCATTAAAAATAACCCATAAAGGTTTTGGATAAAGTAGACTTTCCGCAACCTGATTTTTCAAAAGAAGACCATTTTTTATAGTCTTTTCTTCTATTGTTTCATTCATAATCTGAAAAAATTTAATTATTTATTATTTTCGAATAACAGATGTAAACTTACATCCACTCGCATACTATAATACGAAACCAATTAAGTCAATCCTTAGATTTAACAAAATAAAAAAAGCCTTGAACTTCATAATGAGTGGTAGGCTTTATTCTTCAAACGAATCGACTTCTATAAATATAGGCTCTTCCAAAAGTTCTTTTTGGTATGGGCCATATTTAACAATACCGACTATTTTCTTCCCAGATAAAATCTTTTTAAAGAATTTTCTATCAGCCGGCATCATTTGATCGACTGGTAATTCGGAAATTTTAAAAGGTTTTAAATCTGTCATTTCTTTGGTATCTACTGCTTCACCTTTCCATTGCCTTACAATAAAAAAATGAACTTTGCATATAAAAGTTTCTCCATTAGTTTTCGTATTGTGAAAATCAATAATGGCAACTTTTTCCAAAAATTCAACAGATGTAGTGATGTATTTGTTGCCTATTTTTTTACCGGTCTCCTCTTCAAGCTCTCTTATCGCAGATTGCTTAATTGTTTCGCCCTCCTCAATTCCACCACCTGGACCGTTTCGACAACCTTTTCCTATTTTTCCCATTTTAATACCAAGCTGAACTTCATCTCTTTGAACCAAGAGACAAACTGTGGCATTTAATAATGTTTTTTCTGTTTCCATCGTGTATTGTTTTATGTTGTACTTTTTTCTTAAAAATACTGCTAAATGTAAAGTATGTCAATTACTTGCTTAAAACTTGTTGAGCAAATTCAAAATCTTCCTTAGTATTTATTTGTAGCCATTCATTCAATATAAAAAAGGATACCTGTTTATTTGAATTAAAAAGTGTATGCGGAATACCAGCCTCCCCTTCTCTTGAATTAGTAGTATGTATGTAAACTGGAACATAAGAAAAAAAATCTTTATTTAAAGTAAATGCTCCAGAGAAACAAGGTATGTCTTTCCCTTTTTCTTCCTCATTTTGCATTCTGAAAGAAATGATTTTTTTATTTACATAATCTAAATCGCAAGTCCTATATCTTCCATCTAGTTTTTTCATAGATAAACCATACGCAGGTGCATCTAATTTAACAAGCTCTGTAAGGTCTTCTTTTAAGAAGATATCATCACCATTTAATACTAAAAATTTATCTTCATTAATTAAAAAATCTCGAGCTGTATCTAGAGCAAAATAACTTCCGTTTTTTTCTTTATCTTGAAATAAAATATTTACTTTAATTTTAATAGTATTTAAAAATTCCTCAAATAAATGCTTATGCTTTTCTTGTATTATTAAATACACTTCTGTAATATCTTCTGGTAAAGAATCAAAAATATAACCCAATATTGGCTTGTTATTTATAAGCAAAAGTGGTTTTGGTATTGTTTCGGTAGCTGGTTTCAGCCTTGTCCCCTCTCCAGCACATAAAATTACAGCTTTCATAAAAAAAGTATAGCATAAAAAATTGCCATGCTCTTTTTTAAAAAGAGCATGGCAATATATTTAAAATGTATAACCGTTCCATGTTACAGGATCATTTAATGATCCCTTTTTGATTCCCAGTAAATAAAGAAATATCAACCTGATACTTCCTTCGTGCACCATTCCTGCTTTTGCCATACTTATTATTTCTCTTAATTTAAAAACATGTATGTCGGAAACTTCAGCAGTATCGTTTGTAGAAAACTTTTGATTAGGTGGAAAATTTAATTTTATAATAAAAAGATGATTGTCGTTTGTATATCCACCGAATCTATTTTTTTTATAACAACCAAATTTTTTAAATAAAACCTTTTTGTATTTAATGCCAACTTCTTCATCAAACTCACGTTGCATAGCTGCAACTATAGTAGCATCAGATTTCTCTATACCTCCTCCAGCAATACCAAATTTTCTAAGACCATCACCTAAACCATGATCATCAACATCTTGGATTAGTAAAAACTGTTGGTCTATAATTTCTTCACTTAAGCCCACTAAGGCTATTGCTAAAACCCCATCATTTGGAGGTTTTACGCTTATTTTATTTTTTTCCATGTTATGAACTTTTTCTTAAAACTACCACACAAAGAGCTTAAAAGCAAAAACCCTCCGGTTTACACCAGAGGGTTTTTTATTTAAATTAATTTGAACTATTTTTTCTTTTCGTCTTCTTTTTTGAACGGAACTCCTAGATTTTCAAAAAATGTGAATCCTTCCTTTTGAGTCTTAGCAGTTGAGACAACTGTAATTGAAAGTCCGAATACATCTTTTATATCTTCATCAGCAGTTTCAGGGAAAATAGTATGTTCTTTGATTCCGATAGTTAAGTTTCCGATATTATCAACAACTTTTCTAGAAATTCCTCTAAAGTCTTTGGTTCGAGGTAGTGCAACATTGAAAAGTTTTTCCAAGAAAGCGTACATGCGAGCTCCGTGTAAAGTAACGACTACTCCTACAGGATCACCTTGTCTGATTTTGAATGATGAAATTGATTTCTTTGCTCCACGTAGAGATGCTTTTTGACCAGTAATTTTTGCTAATCTTTCAGCAATAAAAATATTCTTATTCTTATCTCTCTTCATGATTGTACCTGTACCAACATTCAAAACAACCTTCATTAATTTAGGCGCAGCCATTTTATTCTTATATTTAAAAGCACCTTTCATGGTTTCGTATATTTGTGCTTCTTTTTCTTTTACTGTTATGTTTGCCATATATTTAAAAATTAAATTTCTTGATTACTTTTACGAGCAATTCGGACCATCTTGCCTGCAACTTCTTTTTTACCAATTCTTGTACCTTTTCCAGTTTTTGGATCTATGATCATAACATTTGAAGCATTGATAGGCATTGCAATGTTAATGATTTGTCCTTTTTCATTTGATCTTCGTGGACGTTGACTCTTTTTGAAAACGTTAACATCTTCGATCACAACTTTATTTTCCGCAGGCAAAGCACGCACAATTTTTCCTTTTTTGCCTTTGTCCTTTCCTGCTATTACTATTACATGATCTCCTTTTTTTAATTTCATATTTTTATTATTTAAATTACTTCTTGTGCAAGAGAAATTATTTTTTGATAACCTTTCTCTGCAAGCTCTCTTGGTATTGGACCGAAAACACGTCCTGCTTTTGGATCCATTTTACCTTTTTCTAATATAACAACAGCATTGTCATCAAAACGAATGTATGATCCGTCTTTTCTTCTGAACGCATTTCTTGTTCGGACAACAACTGCTTGGTGAACATCTTTCTTTTTAACACCCTTTCTTGGTTGTGCAACTTTTACAGAGATGATAACTTTTTCACCTAGAGTCGCATATCTCTTTTTTGAAGAGCCTAAAACCTTGAAAACTTTTCCAATTGTTCCTCCGGCGTTATCTGTTATTTTTACTAATGTTTCTGTTTGAATCATAAAATTATTTTACTACTTTAAATTTTTTATCTTTTGAAATAGGTCTGGTTTCGACTATTTCTACCTTGTCCCCTATTTTACATGCATTCTCTTCATCGTGAGCTTTATATTTCTTTGTAGTATTGTAGTATTTTCCGTATTTAGGATGTTTAACAAATCTTGAAACAGAAACAACAACAGTTTTATCCATTTTGTCAGAAACAACAACACCCTTTAATGTTTTTCCTTTTTCTTCTTTTATTTCTTTTTTTACTTTTGTTGCCATATATTTTTTATTAATTATTTATTTATTTCAGTTAAAATTTGAGCTACTTGTTTTTTCAAAAATTTAACTTCTTTAACATTTTTTGATTTTGAACCTTCAGACTTAAAATGTGCGACTCGAATACTTTCCTGTAAGTCAATAAGGTTCTTTTCTAATTCTTCAACATTCATTTTTTTAAAATCTTCTTTCTTTTTCATAAAATTATTTGTTATGTGCTCTTGATACTATTCTTGTTTTCATTGGAAGTTTTGAGCCTGCCTTTCTTAATGCTTCCTTTGCTGTAGCTTCATCAACTCCATCAACTTCGAAAATTATGCGTCCTGGAAAAACCTCGAAACAGTATCCTTGTGGATCTCCTTTTCCCTTTCCCATTCCTACCTCTGCAGCTTTTGCAGTATAAGGACGATCTGGGAAAATACGAATCCAATATTTTCCGGCCTTAGTTAATGTTCTTGAAATAACCTTTCGGGCTGATTCGATTTGGTTTGACTTTACTCGAGCTTGGGTAGTTGCTTTCAACCCATAAGAACCGAAGGCTAATTTGATGCCTCTTGTTTCTGGTGTCCTAGCTTTAGGATTTATGCGACCAGTCTGCCATTTTCTAAATTTTACTTTTTTAGGGACTAACATATATTTAAATTAATTATTTTCTTTTGTATTTAATGAAGCCTTATAAACAGGTGCGTTTTTCTTTTCAGCAAAAATCTTACCTCGGTATATCCAAACTTTAATACCAACTACACCGTAAGGTAGTGTTGCTCTTTCTCGCTTGAAATCGATATCTGCTCTGAATGTCTGAAGTGGAATAGATCCACGTTTTAGTTCTTCTGTTCGAGCAATTTCAGCTCCACCTAATCGTCCTGAAAGCACAACTCTTGCTCCTTCTACTCCACGAGCGGACATTACTTTTTCAATCACTTGCTTGATGACTCGGCGATAAGGCATTCTCTTCTCTAATCCTTCAGCAATCATATAAGCAACAATAGCAGCATCAGCTTCTGGGTTTGTTATTTCAACGATTTCAAGTTTAAAGTCTTCTGACTTAGTCAACTTTAACTTTTCCATCTTTTTCAAAATATCTTCTTTAAGTTTTGTAGCTCCCTCTCCACTTCTACCAATGATCAAACCTGGTCTTGAAGTTTTAATTATAAAACGAGTAGCTTTCTGACTTCTTTCAATTTCGATTGTAGAAACATACATACCTCGTAGTTTCTTCTCTAAATATTCACGAATTAATACATCCCCTTTTAGATAATCACAGTATTTTTTAGGATCAGCAAACCAACGAGACTTCCAGTCTCTTAGTATTATTAATCTATGTGCATATGGATGTACTATTTTTGACATAAAATTATTTGGTCTTTTTTGTTACTTTCTTTGTTTTTTTCTCGACTTTTTCTGCTGTAACCTTTTTTTCTTTTACAACTTCTTTTTTAATTTCTTTTTTTACTTCTACTTTCTTTGTTTCCTTTTTTGATCTTTTGTTTGCATTCTTTTCTGTAATTTTTTCTCCAAGTATTATTGCAACATGAGAAGTTCTCTTGTTGATTCTGTGTCCACTACCCATGGCAGCTGGCATCATTCTTCGTAGAGTTACTCCTTTGTCGACAGATATTTCTTTTACAAAAAGATTTTCTTGTTCAAATCCTTGAGCTTTTGCATTTGAAATAGCAGAAAGTAAAAGTTTTTCCATAGGTTCTGCTGCACGCTTTGGTAAGAAATTTAATTCTACCAATGCGGCGTCTACTTTTTTACCTCTAATTAGGCCTGCAACTAAGCGAACCTTTCTTGGAGACTGTCTGTAATTGTTTAAAAATGCTTTCATGGATTTTTTTATTTACTAAAATTATTTATAGTGAACCTGTCGAACTATTTTTTCTTTGAGTCTGCGGCTGCAGCAGATGCTGATTTTGCTTGAGCTATTTCTGCTTCTTTCTTTTTCTGTTCTAGCTCTTTCTGCATCTTTCCTCCGTGTTTTATAAACTTTCTTGTTAATGAGAACTCCCCTAATCTGTGACCAACCATATCTTCTGTAACAATAACTTCGACATGAGTCTTTCCGTTATGTACACCAAAAGTAAAGCCGACCATTTCTGGGGCTATTTGGCATGCTCTTTTCCAAGTCTTTATCATTGGAGTTTGAAGAGGGTTTTTGCCAGCTATCTTTTTAAGTAGCTTTTCGTCAACATTTATTCCTTTTTTTATTGATCTTGTCATAAATAATATTAAAACAGCTCGAAACCGAGCTATGCTTCATATTAGCAAATTACAAAATAATGTCAACTTTTTGAAACAGTATTGAAATTATTAGTTGAAATGAAATCGTGTTGCAGAATTTGAAATCTGTGGTGAAATAAAAATAGACCAAAATCATTTATTTGATTTTGGTCTATGGATTAAAAATTACTCCTTCATTTTTTACGAAAGGTCTTGTCATAGACACCTTTTGTAAATACATAATCATAGATTTTCCAGAAGGTATAGTTAATTGAACTTTTAATAAGCGATATTTTTTACTTACAAACA
>JBAXEA010000011.1:0-18630 GCA_037140655.1 bacterium
AAAAATATGGTAGGTGTGATGACTGTTATTGAGAATGGTGAAATTTCTAAAAATGAATATAAAAAATTTATTATCAGAACTCAGTCTGGGGCAAATGATACAGGAGCACTTGAAGAAATTCTTTCACGAAGATTAAGGCATACAGAGTGGGGAGTGCCGAATCTGATCGTCGTAGATGGTAGTACAGCACAAATAAATGTGGCAAAAAGAGTTTTATCTCGTTATCAATTTAAGATTGAAGTTGTCGGTGTTGTAAAAGATGATAAACATAAAGCTAAGGCGATAATGGGTAATGAAACAGTAATAAAAAAATATAAAAAATATATTTTGCTTGCAAATAGCGAAGCGCATAGATTTGCGATAAAATTTTATCGTGAAAAATCTCGTAAAAATATGTTTGAATAAGATTCCTAAAATAGCTCAAAATATCTAGACATAATAAACTTTTTATGTTATTATTTTGGCAAATATAAAATTTGTAAATTTAAAAATAAATAAAAATAATAAATAAATTTTACTGTTATGAAAGAAAAATTACCAGGATTGAAGATCAAGGACATAATTCTTGATTATTGTCTTTTTCAGGGAGGCATGGGTATTGGTGCTTCACTTGGCCCACTTTCTGGTGGGGTTTCAAAAAAGGGTGGATTTGGAATAATTTCAAGCGCCGGAGTTCAAGGAATTGTGTCGTATAGAGATAAAAAGAAAGTAGATCTTTATACTGCAACGAGAATTGAAATCGAAAGAGCTATGGACTTTAGTGGTGGTCGCCCTATTGGCATTAACATAATGTATGCACTTGCTGATTATAATGTAATGGTTAAGGCATCTATAGATGCTCATGTACCTGCAATTATTAGTGGTGCAGGACTTCCTTTACCTCTACCTGGTATTCAGTCACCAGGTGATACAGCTTTGATTCCGATTGTTTCTTCAGCAAGAGCTGCAGAAATTATTATAAAACGCTGGGAAAATTATCATTACAGACCAGATGCTATAGTTGTCGAAGGACCATTAGCTGGTGGACATCTAGGATTTAGTTTTAAAGATATTAATAATCCAGAATTTTCATTAGAAAAATTATTGCCACAAGTTCTTGATATTGCTCATAAGTATGGAGATATCCCAGTTATAGCAGCTGGTGGAATTTACACAAATGAAGATATTATTAAATTTCTAAGAATTGGAGTTAGTGGTGTACAAATGGCTACTCGCTTTTTTGCTACTGATGAAAATTCAGCTACTCAAACTTATAAACAAGCTGTAGTTGATTGCAATGAGGATGACATAATGGTTGTATCTCACCCAGATTATATTCCTGCTTCTCCTTGTGGACTTCCATTTAGGATATTAAAAAGTTCACCTATGTACACTGCAAACCGTGCACCTAAATGTAATAAGGGGTACATTCTTCAAAATGGAAATTGTAAAGCGAAAGAAAGCAACGAATATTTATGTGCTTGTAATGGTTTACTTGCGTCAGCTGGATGTGAACCAAATGAGCCTGAACTTTTTACTGTAGGTTCAAATGCATATCGTATTAAGGAAATTGTTCCAGTAGCTAAGCTTATGGACGAATTGTGTGGATTAGAATAAATGTTAATTTATTTATTGTAAATAAAAATAAGACCTAACAGTTTTTATAAGCTGTTAGGTCTTTTGTATTTTATCTTTTTCTAAAATAAAAAATCTTTCTAGCAACGAATGCCGGAAAGGTTTATCACTACTAATGTAGTGGAACCCCAGGGGGATAAGAATGGTTATTGTAAACAATAACTTTTATTTCGTTTTTTATATTTGTTTTGTTGTTAACAACAACTGCTTCTTTGGACTTCTCGTTATTATTGGAAGTCAGGTGATTTTTCTTGTCCATCTTATACAAATTTAATTTTTAATTCGTATGTATTCTAACATTAAAAATGGCTTTTAGTCAAATTTAGATAAAAACATTTGCATTTTTATTAAAATAAAGTAGAATACTTTTATCTGGGCCCTTAGCTCATCTGGCTAGAGCGCCTCATTTGCAATGAGGAGGTGGCAGGTTCGAGTCCTGTAGGGTCCACAATAAAACAACACCGAAAGGTGTTTTTTTATTGAATTTGCTACAATACATTTATGCGTTATCAATTCTTCGCTAATTCACAGAAATCTTGGCAGGCTATGTATGAGGCCATTTCTTCTGCGCAAACTTCCATATATCTTGAGATGTATATTTTTTCTGATGATATGACTGATTATAATTTTCTGAAACTTTTAGAAGAGAAAGCTTTGCGTGGTTTACGGGTTCGGGTAGTACTAGATTCTTTTGGTAGTGCGAATTTAAGTAAAAAAGTAATTGAAGAACTTAGGTATGTGGGTGTGGAATTAATTTTCCTAAGTTACTTCTTAAACAGAACTCATCGTAAAATATTAATAGTGGATGAGCATGTTGCATTCATAGGTGGAGTGAACTTTCACCAAAGTGCATCATTATGGAATGATTTGATGGTGAAGGTAGAAGGGAAGTTGGTTTATTTTATAACAAAATCTTTTGCTAAGGTTTATGCTGAATGCGGTGGTAAAGATCCATTAGTTTTGATGCACAATAAAGCAAAGTTTAAAAAGAAGATGCATGACTGGCTCATAGAACATTTCCCAATTAAAAACAAATATAGATTAAAAAAGATTTACCAAAGACATTTATCAAGGGCTCATGAAAATGTAATTTTAGTTACTCCGTATCTAATGCCGAAGCGCTGGCTTATCGGATCACTCCATCAAGCTGTCTTGAGGGGAGTTCGTGTTGAAATATTGATACCGAAAAATACTGATCATTATTTTATTGATCGTGTAAATTATTTTTTCATGTATGAACTGTCAAAGCTTGGTGTAAATATTCACATGGAATCACAGATGAATCATGCGAAGCTTATGGTGATAGATAAAAAGGAAGCAATAGTTGGTTCTAATAATTTAGATTTTTTATCATTTGAATTAAATTCTGAAGTTGGAATTTTCTTTAAAGATGTTACGGCAGTTCGAGAAATTTTAAAAATCATTAATAAATGGGAAAAGGATACAGAAGTATTTGATAAAAAAGCATACCATATGAAATGGTTTGATTATGTCTTGTATCCTGTTATAAGTTTATTTTTTAGAATTTTGTAAAATAAAAAAACCTAAGCTGTCATTTTTTAACAACTTAGGTTTTAATGTTTTTATATCCAGCCTTTTGCAAGATACATTATCCTTGTTAAGATTTCTCTTGAAATGAATAACGATCTATTCCTTGTCCATAATTGGTTCGACTTTTTGTCATAAGGAACCATTTTCGTGTCTGCGGCGGTTGCATGGAAACCAATCTTTTTTGCGGTTTCTACGGCCCTCCATAGGTGATCGGAGTGCGCAATGATAAGTGCGTTTCTCCAACCTTTTGTTTTGCAATATTCAAAAGATTGTCTTAATACTTCGTAAGTATCAAGATATGCACCATAAGTTTGATGCTCCTTGATTACATATTCACAGTAAACAGATTCATCTTGCAGTATTTCTGCAATTTCATTTTGTGCAACAATAGGGAGATCAGTTTTTTGGGAGATTATATTTGCAAGATACTTATTTGTTAAGCCTTGTCCACTTTCTCTTCCTCCGAAAGACAAGACAAGTACAACTTCTGCATTCGCGATCACGCCCCAATCTTTTTCTAAATTCCAATGCGAAAAGCATTGTAATATTTTCTTTGTGTTCATTTTGTTTGTGTTGATTAATGTTGATTGAATTACTTTAGCCTTCATACAGAAGTTCAAAGTAATTCAATCAACAACACAAAAACAATATATTAAAGAGCAATTTTATATGATAATATCATTTTTTAATAAAAAGTCAATGATAAAAATATCATTATAAATAAAGGATATATCAAATGCTTGTTTTTTATGTAGTTTCTGATAAAATACAGAAAGTTCTTTTTAAGTAGAGAAATTAAATATATTCGGGAGTAGCTCAGCGGTAGAGCGGTCGCCTGTGAAGATTTCCATCCAATGGTATAATTAATATTATGCCAGATAATAGGAAATATGCTGACAGGCGCGAAGCACTTATCAAAGCCGTAGCGAAACGACGCAAGAAAATAAAAGAGCTTGCAGTTGATTACAAAGGTGGTAAATGCCAAATTTGTAAATATTCTAAATGTATTGGTGCACTTGAACTTCACCACATTCAATCAGATAAAAAATCTTTTGGAATTGGTGATAAGGGATACACTAGATCATGGGAAAAAGTTCGCAACGAATTAGATAAATGCGTTCTCTTGTGTGCAAATTGCCACAGAGAAGTCGAGTCAGGCATTACGCAGCTTTCTATCGAAAGGTAGATTGAAAAACAAGGTGAATTCGGGGAACCCCTTTTAAAAGAGGGCAATCCCGAGCCAAGCTTCCAATTTTTATTGGTTGAAGGTGTAGAGACTATCCCTTTATGGGAGTAGCTCTCTGATTTAGTTCAGAGCGCGAAGCGCCTCGCTTCTAAGTTTATAAAGAAATTTATAAATATGAAGATGATATAGTCCATGCCCCTAGTAATAGGAGATTACATGTAAGCGATTGGTCGTAGGTTCGATCCCTACCTCCCGAGCAAAATTTTAGCCTTATTTCACAAGGGTTATTTTTCGGAGGTTAGTAGAAGTTCGAACCTATGAAAGGATTATTCTTTCAAAATTAAGAATTGCATCTAGTGTATTTTTTTGTTTCTCATTAGAAACCTTTTTAGTGTTTTCAATTATTCTTTCTAATGTAGTAACATCTTGCTCTACAGTATTAAGCGGTTCAACTCCGATATTGTAATTCTTGTTTAAATTTTCATATTCACGCAATACGGCTTCAAGCGGGGTTGGTTGGTGTCGTGCAATTTTCTTAACTGTGTTAAAAATAAAACCAATAAAAAAATCTATACGATAATCATTATTCACTTCTGCTTTTTGTGGATTAAAACCATGGTTGTTTATTTTTGGCAAATCAATACCAAATAATTTTTTATTTTCATCAGTTATGTATGAGGATAATAGTGGACATAAATATATATCTACAACTGTTATTACTTCTCGGTATTGTAATAATAGAGCGGTGTGAACTCCATTTACAGGGGCATTTTGTGGTGCTTCACAAGAATGAATAATATTCCCTAGAAGCCCATAATACTCAAATCTTTTTCTAAATATTTCAATATATTCTTCATCTTTAAACGTAAACCAAATATCTATATCACTATAGGCGTCTGCCTGTTGTCGAGCTATTGACCCAAAAATATGAGCCTCAACTGCTTTATCAGCAAATAATGTTTCTAGCTTTTTTAGTATATTTTCTCGCTCTGAGATAAGTTGGATTTCTATTTTCATATTTTAAATTATATCATTTTTTAATAGTATTATTCGAACGTCATCCCAAATTCGGAGCAAATTTTGAGCCTTATTTCATAAGGGTTATTTTTTGGAGGTTAGTAGAAGTTCGAACCTATGGTAAAATATTTCTATGAATGAACAGTTAAACAATCAGACAAATAATAATGAACGAAGATTCACA
Source organism: bacterium (assembly GCA_037140655.1). GTDB lineage: Bacteria > Patescibacteriota > Minisyncoccia > Phycocordibacterales > UBA9973 > UBA9973. The sequence continues at coordinate 5,553 of JBAXEA010000011.1, forward strand.
CCAGCAATTGAAACATCTGCAAAGACTAGATTAAATAATTTTAGAGATGGGATTAAAGATTTTCAAAAACAAAACCCTGAAGTATTAGGGGCTACTGTTTATGGTTCAATGATAAAAGGTGAACAAGCAAAAGAAACAAGTGATATTGATGCTTTTTTATATATAGACAAAGAAACTCTTCCAGAAGGAGAAAATGGTAAAAGTAAAGATGTTGTTGAATTAGAATATCGTAATAATTTTCTAAAATCATTAAATATTCCAGAAGGTGAGGTATCTAAATATTATGGTGATTTAAGACCAAAGTTACTTGATAATCAAACACTAGATAATGATATAAATACTCGGATTGAATATGATAATAAAATGAAAGCATATAAAAAAATGCTTGAGGAAAAATATACTTATGAAGCTTCAGATGAAGAAAAAGAAAAATTATTATCACAAGAACCACAATTTAAAAATGATTTTGCAATTTCTGGAATGTTCCATGCTCGTGTTGGTCGTGGAATAGAGAAGTATCGTCATATGTTTTTAGATAAAGTTAATGCATTGCCAGATAAAGAAATGGCTGAAAAAATATGGAATGAGGTATATTTTGATTTAAAGACTTTTGAAGAAAGAAGCGACCCTAATAAGAAAATAGAAATACCATCAACTCTCAATGATGCATTGCGTGTTTATCATCCTGATTTATATAAAAGTATAAGTAAAAAGAAAGATGAAGAAAAGATAAAAGAGTTGCAATCTAAAATCAATAATTCTTTCTCATAATTTCCATTCGAACATCGTCCCATGTTCGGAGCAGGATAGTATTACTTAGTGCAAAATTACTCTTTTGTATTGGAGACATAAGGGTTTTTTGTAGTTCGTAGGCTTCATTTAGCTTAGGTATCCATTCAAGTAAATAATCACAAGCTAAATTATAATTTGGCTTTATTTCATATACGTTTTGTGTGAAGTTCGTAAATAATTGAGCGAATAATAATTTTTTCTCATCTGGTAGTGCTTTTTGATATATTTCTTTTGCTTTGAAAGCAAGGTCATGAATTATTAAACGAAGTTCTTGGTACTCATCACTTTTGTTGTTTATTTTTTCAAGAGCTGACTCTAATACACTTTCTTCAATCTTACATTCAGTGATTTTTCTTTCACAGTACTCAAGGTCAACTTCTCGGTTAATTTTTGCTTCAAAATATTTATCTTTTTGTTTTCTAATATTTAAAAGTAATACATTTAATCTTTGAATTTCAGTTTCTCTGAATTTAATTTGGTCAGTATTTTCGTCTATAATTATTTCCTCTATCCAATTAAGCACAGCTTCGCTTTTAGGGGTTATTTTTTCAAAAACTACACTTATTTGCTCTTCTACTTCTTTCTCTTTTATATAGGTCTTTTTAGAACAATGACGGGACTTTAAATGATTATTACAATGACCGTATAGAGTTCCTTTTTGTGTTTCCCAGCTTAATACACCTCCACAACCTTCGCAAAAAATTCTACTCATAAAAAGATAATTATGTTTTGTGGAAAGGGTAGTTTTTCCTCTTCGTTTAAGAATATTTTGAGCTTTTTCAAATAAATCTTTAGTAATTAGTGGTTCGTGTTTAGCAGGGTACACTTCGTCATTCCACTTCATTTTTCCACAATAGAATGGGTCTTGTAGTAATTCATATATTCTGCTTTGTAAAATTCTTTTTCCGTTTATCGAACGAAGACCTAATTTATACATTTCGTCTTCTATACTTATCACAGAATAATTTCCTGTTGAATATAGTTCAAACATTTTTTTTACAAGAGGAGCAGTTTTTTCATCAATAATGTGTATTTTGTGTCCTTTCTCTCCAATAGTTTTGTAGCCTATTGGTGGTTTTGTCGGAAGCCAACCTTGTGCAATTTTTTCAACTTGTCCCTTTTTTACTTCTTCTGAAAGATTAGAAATATATTTTTTAGCAAGTACAATCTCAATATCCCATCGGAATTTTTCATCAGACTTTGCGTTTTTATGAATGACAAGATTTTGTTTAACAAAATGAAGTTGTCTTTCTTCATTTGCTTCAATCCAATCATTAGCCACTACGGCTTCTTTAAGATTTCTAGTAAGACGGTCAACTTTTTCACAAAGTAAAATCTGAATATTATTTTTTTGCATATAGTCCATCATTTCTCCAAATATTTTTCTTTGTTTTGCTCCGCTGGCAGATTCAGCAACTGAGAATACTTTTTGAATAGAAAGATTTTTTCTTTGGGCATATTCTGTAAGGAGCTTTTCTTGTGCTGGTAGGGAATAGCCTGTATCTTCTTGTTCTTTAGAAGATACTCGGCAATAAATGACAGATTCATTTTTTATTGTTTTTATTTGTGTTTTCATTTTACTTGATTTTTGTCTATAAAGTTTTTAAAAGTTTTTTCATCAATTCTATACTCTTTACCAAATTTATATGCTTTGATTTTTTTTGTTCTGATGTATCGGTAAATAGTTATTATATTCAGTTTGAGTATACTAGCTAATTCTTCAGCTGTATAAAATTGTTCTTTTTTATTCATACTATTATAGTATCATACTGTACTTTTCTATACAAGCAAAATTATTAACTTTTACCATTTTATAATTCTAAGTTCTTCCTCTTCTTTTTTTATACGTTGGCTTATTTTAAATAAAGTTAAGTAATAATTAGCGACCCCATTTGCAATTTCTATTATTTGTTCTTCTGAATATTTACTAAAATCAATACAACCTTTATGTATTTCTATAAACTTCTTTATTTGTTCTGGTGTAAGTTCCATTTTAATTTTCTTCTTCGTAAGCCTTTTTAAGTAAAGCATTAAAATATGCTCCACGTTTTTTTATCGTGGTATTTTGTTCTGCTTCTTGAAAAGCACGCCACGCTTTTTCAATATATTCTCTACCGTACTTTTTGAGAGCAGACAGCATAAAATTAATATTTCTTTCTCCGAGTTTTGTGGCAATATTTAAACAGCATTCTTCATCTGAATTCTTAGGTTTAAATTCCGATAAATACGTTCTTTCTTTAAAAGAAGACGATACTATTTTATTTTCTTTATGAGTATCGTTATTAGAGCCTCTGACTTCACTATCACTAGAAAACGGAGAATAGCCTTTAATTAGTTCATTCCTTTTACTGTTTAAGCTCTGAATATCCATGTCATTGCTCTGATTAGGCTTTGACTCAATTTCTGAACTTACATTACCTAAATCTCTGATTTCACCTCTTCCGTAAAATTCACCTCTATTCTTTAGAGTCTTATTTGGTAATATCCAAAAGTCTAAATGAATTTTGAAAGAACCTCTGCGACCAGTCCTGTCTTTATAATCAATCAACTTCTTACTTTTTAAAGAAAGAACGATTCTATTTATATAATTTCTTTTCTTGTTTAAATCATTAGCTAAATCATCTAAACTTGTAGTGGTTACGCCGTAAGGGTCAGCATTATTTCTTATCCAAGAAAGTACTAAATACTCTACAACGCTGATTTTTCCATTACGGAGCATGTCAGTTAGATAGCGAGGTGTTAATATAAAATTTTCTAATCTTTCTTCCATATAATTTTAATTTTCATTATTAATTTAGATTCATTGATATAATCTAGTTTTTATTTCTTTTAAACTATTAAAATAACCCAAAGGGTCGACCACTAGGGAATGTGACCAAAAACCTTGAATTAATTCATCAAGTTTTTTATCTCTTTCAAAAATAAATATTGCACGAGCTGGATTGTTTTTATTTATTGTTTCAATTTTGTAGCCAAAATAAAATAGAGTGGAAGCCAAAGAAATATCACTACATTCAAAAAAATTTTGTTCTTTTATCATTTTCATTTTTTTTAATTTTTAATGTTATAAAAAGATATTAACAATTATATGTAAGTCAAAATAGTTAGGTTCTAGTAAGGGCAATATAAAAAATATCCTTCTTTGTAAGGATATTTTTAGTTCAATAAACAAGAAGTTCAGCCTAACTATAAAAATTCAATTGTGTAAAAATCTTTATTTATTTTATAGCCAGAGTTATTGTTGTTTACAATTAAATCATCTCTTAAATCTAGGTCTTTTTTTAATCTTTCGTTTATTTTGCCAACTTCACCACTAAGAGTTTGTATGGTTGTGTTAGGGTTCAATTTCTTTGCTCCAATTTTTTCACTTTTGCTTTTTGCAAGAGTAGCTATGTATTCAAAACGCTTGTTCTTACTCTGACCACCACGAAAAGCACAAATTCTAGAATCTCTCGCTATGGTTTTATCTTTTCTGTTTATTTTCAGTGTAATTTTTCCTGTGGTGTTTAATCTATTAAGATAATCAATTTGCTGTTTAAAAAAAACTAAAAATGAGTTATATGCTCTAATTCCCTCAGCTTTTTTTAAACTTTCATTTTTATCAAAATATCCTTCCGTTAATAAAGAATCAATATAAGTAAAATCAAATAATATAGAATTACTTTTTGTATTATTTGAAGATATGTTTTTTATGACTTCCTCAACCCATTTTTTATAAAAAGCTTGAAACTCTAAATTATAAATACTTTGATAATTAACCACACTTCTAAAAATTCTTCCTTGTCCAAGTGATTCGCAAAGAATATTTCCTTTTTCAATTAAGTCGTTTAGCGACAAATTATTTGATTTTTTCATATATTCATACTCATTTTTTTGAAATTAGTGAATGTAGTTAGTGCTACACTAGTGTATTTTATCATTTTATTGTATGCTTATAAAGTAAAATTTAATATGTAAAAAGTAGCCTAAACCTTTAGAAATAAAGGCATGGTGAATTAAGTCTAGTGAAGCATAACAAACCCGATATGGGGTCGCTTCACTAGCCGTATTAGGAAACTAATACGAGAGATTTAGGTCTCTACCCGTATTGGGTTTTTTGTTTTCTAGTTAGCCAACTAGAGAGAAAGTTTCTATGTCTTAATCTCTAAATTTATTGTTAATAACATAGAGAATTTTTATGAATATAGCTATTTTGTTTATAATTATTTCCATAATATGGCTTTGGGTTGGTACCCGTTTTTATTTCTTAAGAAGTTGTGTTAATTGGGGAATTGCTGGTATGGGTAGTGACAGTAGTGATGTTAAAGATATTTTAAAACATCGAACAATAGAAAAGAAGGCAAAATTAATTACAACAATAGCACTAATATTTTTAGGATTATTAGTTTATTTTTCTGACGATAAATCTAATGTAGTTATTTACGTATTGATTTTAGGGTGGCTTTTGTTTTATTTTATAAATCTTGAAATATCTCTTGTTTATGAAAAGCTTGAAAAGCTTTTAAAAGAAAGTATAAAACATCGTCAAGAAATTTGGACAAGCATAATGGATATAGAAGATAAAACAAATAACAAAAAAGATTCTTTTAATAAAAAATAAAATTTACATAAAAATATGAAAAAATATTTAATTATTTTCTTGCTGTTAATTTTTCCTAGTTTATCTTTTGCTACATCTGGTTCTTGTTCATCTCACGGTGGAGTAAATTGTAATGTAATTTCTGCTATTGATGGAAGTGCTATTTGTAATGATGGTTATGTAAGTTCTACTTTGTATGTCAGTACTGATGAATGTAATAAAAACACAAATCAATCATATTGTATTCCACCTATTACTTCTACTTGTTCAACTGATTCTGATTATAGCAATCTCGTAAGGCAAGGAATTGCTTCTGGCTCACAAGAATATGACCCGAGTTGGTCACAAACACTTTCAGTTTGTAAAAGTGCAATAACTAATTATCAAGCTCAACAACTTACATATCTAACATGTTTAAATAAACCTCAAAAAAAATATTCTGAACCAACTAAAATTTATCCTCAAAAACAAGACACTTCTGTTTGTTACGAAAGCCAAGAAGCTCATGACAAAGCAGTAAAAGATATAAATGATTTAACTACTAAAATGGAAAAAGAAGCAGAAGAAAATCTAAATAATGTGTTAAAAAACCCATCAATAGATACAACAGCATTTCGTGCAGTATACGACATTCAACAAGGTTTGCTTAATAATTTAAAAGAAATTAGAGATTGTAAAATAATAAAGACGACACCCGATGAATCTTGCAAAAAACAATATGGAATATATTCAATTCAACACCCAACTAAAGCTGATTATTGTGGTTGTGAAAAAGGATATTATTTTAGTAAAACAGAACCATCTCAGTGTGTCCCAATAGATGATTATTACTGTTCATTAGATAATCAAAATTATGATAAGGATAATAAAATTTGTGTAGAAAAAGTTAATGTTTCTACCGTACCTAAAAATTCAATTCAACCATCGGTTTCAACAAAAGAAAAAATTGAAACTAAAAAAAGTACAACCCCAAATTCAATGTTTAAGAAATTTGACCAAGTCCTAGGTAAAACTACACAAACTGTTGAACAACCAATAACATCAACAACAAACACCCAAGAAGTCAAAGCTATAAAACCATCTTTTATAAAAATAATTAGTTTGTGGTTTATTAATCTATTTAAATAAATAATCTGTTATAATATACAGTAATGGCTTTTGCAATACAAAAACAAACTCAAGCTGAAAAGGACACATATCTTTTTGAGCATTTTCATGATATGGGTTTAATTAAGGAATTAATCGAACAAAATTATTCAATCTTAGCAGGCAGAAAGGGTGCAGGTAAAACAGCAATAGCTAGATATTTACAAAACCAATATACTAATTATCCTATTGATTATTCAGTTAGGTTGTCTGTAAGTGATATAGGATTTGATAGCGGTTTTGATAATAAAAGTAAAACAGAGCTGATTATTTTTTTTATTATAATTAGAACAATACAATCCCTACTTAGTACAACCCTCATAAGAGAAGAATATGTAAAATATTGGAAAGATTTTTTAAATCAGAATGGTATACAAAACATTTCAGACTACAAATCATTTGAAGAATACGCTAGAAAAAATCAAACAAGTGTTTCATTTAAAGAAATTATAGGTGGTAGTATTGAAAAAGAATATAAGAAGTATTCAATAAATAATCTTAGTACTTTTCTGCTTTTTCCTTTTGTTGATAGTGTTGTTAACGAAAAAGAAATATTTATTTTTATAGATGATATAAGTGATTATTTAGATGATTCTAACGAAGAAAAACTTAAAACAGACATAGCTACAATTCGAGATGTACTTTTTAGATTAGAAACTATAAATAATAAATTTTCTGACACAGGGAGGGGTTTAAGACTTATTTCTTGTGTTCGTGATGACCTGTTTGAATTTATGGAAGGTTCAAATATTAATAAATTAAAAAGTTCATCCTTAAATATTGTTTGGGATGAAATTAGTTTTTGTTGTTTATTAATTAGACGATTACCTTTCTATGAAAATGATTTAGAAAATTCTTTATTGAATCCAATAGATTCTATTAAAAAGCAATTTCCAGATGAAATATTTCAAGGTATTTTAAAAACTTTCAATACAAACAGACACGCAACAAATTTTTACTCTTATATGGTAGCCATCTCCTTTAATAGACCTAGAGATTTTTTGATGTTCTGTTATGCATTGAGAGAAAGGTTAAGTTTTAAACATCCTGCAACCAACGCTAATATAGATTCTGCTGAGGGTGAATATGTAGATTATTTTATAAGTGAATTGAAAGATGAGCTTTATCTAGCTTCAAAAATTTTTGGGTTTGAATCAGATTCTGACAGTTTACATAATTTATTAAATATACTTGCAGAAACAGATGTTTTTAATTTTGGAAAACTTAAAACAGACGTAACAACTTATCTACAAACAAAAAATAAAACAGGTAATAAAAAAATACAGCATTTTATTTTTGAACTTTGGTGGTACGGTATTATTGGATTTAAAGACAAAGAAAGTCAATTAATTAACTTTAAATATCTAAAAAATTATGTTAGATATGTTCCTGACAAAGTAAAAAATTATTCTTTTTACTTACATAGGGGGTTGTGGTGGTTTCTCAGAAAAAGACCTGGAAAAAAGAAAATAACATAATGTATTATTTTTTAAAAATATTCAGTATTGGAATTGGTAATTCATTGCTAGTTATTGCTGTTTTTTGAATTAATTTTCCTTTAATTTTAAAAGCTAGTTCTAACTCGGCTTTTCTATTGCCTTCTTTCTTTTTAATATCTTCAACAAGTGCATTTATTAATAAACCATCTGTTAAACCGCTTTCATCGCAAAGTTCTTGAAATCCTTTACTTTCAGTTAAATTTTTTGGGTTCTTAGCGGTGGTTTCATTGTATCCAACATTTAACATAGCCTTACCTATATTTCCACGATTTTCAATGATTTTTTCTAACGCTAGTTTTTGTTTAAATGTTGGCATAAAAGATTAAGCTATGGATAATAATTGGTAAATTTGTTGTAACGAAACAGAAGGGAAAGGGAATACTTCTTCCCATCTTATCGTTCGTAAGTTGTCCTTCCAAGCGAGCAATTTAAAAAACTACAAGAAATTGTGGTTTTTTAAATTGCTCGGGAGAGAAAGCCAACTGCTTGGCTTTAGGGTAGGAAGCGAAAAGCTTTTCGTTATTAGTGAGAAATTTATTTTGAACTAATCGAAAAGGTATACTGTTCCTGTAAGGAAAGATACCCTACCTCCCGAGCAAAATTTTGAGCCTTATTTTGTGAGGGTTATTTTTTGGATAATAGAAGTTCGAACCTAAAAAGTTTTGATGTATAATAAGTTTATGGAAGAATATATAGATATATATGACAATGAAGGAAATTTATTAGGTAAAAAAACTAGAAAAGAATCTCATGAAAATGGTTTTTGGCATAAGACAGTCCATGTTTGGATTATTAATTCAAAAGGAGAAGTTTTAATACAGAAAAGGTCTACACAAAAGGAAAACAATGCAAACAAGTGGAGTGGTTCTGTAGGAGGGCATATCTCTGCTGGGGACAATGAAATAAACACTGCAATAAAAGAAACAGAAGAAGAACTTAATTTAAAACTTAGTAAAGAAGATTTTGTTGAAATTGGAAAAATAAAACATTCAGCAACAACAGGGAAATATATCAATAATGAAATAAAAACTATATATGTAGTTAAGATGGATTTAGATTTAAATAAAATAAAAATTCAAAAAGAAGAATTGTCCGAAGTAAAATTTATTAAATTTAATGAACTAAAAGAACTAATTGAAAATAAAGACTCTATCTTTGTGATGCTTCCTGAAGAATATATTAAATTGTTGTTTGATTATATCAATTTAAAAATAATTCCAGGTTTATAATACTGTTGACAAAACTATATAATCATGATACCATATAGAAATAATATGGTTCTTTGAGATTAGATTTTATTGTTTAAATTAAGGAAATTACCTTGGTTTTCTTTATGGGAAGTCAGAGTAATTTTCTTAATTAATAACAAATAAATAATTATAATAAAATGAAAAAAAATAGTATTGTAATTGGACTATGGACAAATAGTGCAAGAATTTACCCAAATGAATTGTCTGGTATAGAGATACCAAGCAAGATTTCATCATTTGAGAAAAAAATTAAATCTATTCTCACTACAAAAATAGCCAGGGATGCTTTTAATAAATCTAAGGAAGAAATGAAAGAAGTAAAAGTTTCAATTGGTAGATATGATTGTTATGGTGAAAACATAAAAGACTGGACAGAATTATCAAAATTACCAGAAGATTTTTTATCTCGCTGTAGTTTTGAAGACTATTTAATTAGTGTAAATTTAAGAATTAATTAATACTTATAAACATGTATGAAGTTAAAATTTTGGTCACAGCATTAAGGGCAGATATTGATGGCCAGTTTAAAGGTGTAATCACTTTTAAACACGAAGAAGAAAGTAAGTCTTTTAATTATTAATGTATTGATCCAGATGCAGATGAAATCAATCTTAAGTTTTCAAACCAAGATGAAAACTTTAAATTAAAAGGTTTTCCAACAGAAGAATTATTTAAGGATCTAAATGATAGGCAAAAGTTGATAGTTTCAATGTCTATTGAACCAGTATCTATTATTGTTTCAAACACTAAAGATTTTTCATTATCAAATGAGATGACCCAATTAATGAGGGCATTCGAATGTGATGCTCATGCAGAAATGAATTTTACTGTTGAAATTGGTGAAAAAGAGTTTATGAGCATTTTTAAAAATTAAAAATATTAGCTTTCTCTCTTAAAGACTTGTTTAAATTTAAACAAGTCTTTTTATTTTTCTAACATATCAATTCAAACCTGTGATATAATTTTTGTATTAGTAATAAAATAAATTTATGAAAAATACATATATAAAAATTTTTGCGGGTGTGTCATATGTTGCTATGGTGTTTGTGAATTTTTTAGCTAATGCTTTACCTATTAATAATAGGGGCACAGGTGCGGTGTCTGATGCTTATCCGAACCTTTTTGCACCAGCAGGATTAACTTTTTCTATTTGGGGTTTGATATATCTTTTGCTTGGTGGGTATGTAGTTTATCAATTTACTAAAAATGGAAAGAAGAATGAAAAATTACTAGAGAAAATAAATCCACTTTTTATTATTACATCACTAGCTAATGTCGCTTGGATCTTTGCTTGGCATTATGACTTCATTGGTTTATCTGTGCTTATTATGATTGTGTTGTTATTATCGCTTATTGGGATTGCTGACATTCTTCGTGTAGAGCGATTTACAAAATTGGAAAAATTATTCATCTCTGCTCCTTTTGGTATATATTTTGGTTGGATAACAGTAGCTTCTATAGCCAATATCACGGTGTTTTTAGTAAGTATTGGTTGGAATGGGTTTGGTGTTCCTGACTTCGTTTGGACTACTATTGTCTTGCTCGTTGGTGCCTTGATTGGCATCTTAAGGATGCATAAAGATAAAAATATTTTTTATGGCTTGGTGCTTGTTTGGGCATATCTAGGTATATTACTAAAACATCTTTCTTCTAATGGTTTCAATGGTCAGTATCCAAGTATTATTGCCACGGTAGTATTGTGTCTAATCTTATTCATATTTTTTATTTGGAAAATTTCAACAAAAAAGAATTTATAGATAAAAAGTACACGTCGTGTAGTATTTTTTTAAATTCAGAGTTCCGTTGACAAAAATACCTAATAGTTTTAATATCACAACAAGTGGTGGTTTTTTGAAATTACATTTGATTGGTTTTCAAAGGGGATTTTGTCCTTTTTGGAAACCAATTAAAATTATAAAAATGATAGAAATAGTTTTACATTTATTGTATGTTTATTTTAGCATCGGTTTTCTTTTTATGTTATATGAAGATATTGGTATTTTATTATGTAAATTAAGTAATGATATTAAGAGAAAAAAGGCCGCAATTGAATTATTTAATAATTTCACTTTTGGAGTAAGGATTATGACTATGGTCGCGTGGCCTTTTATTCTAAGAGATTATTTTAAGAGTAAAAATAATATTCAATAAAAAATTTAAGACATGAAAAAGAATAAACATCCTACAGAAATACCAGGGTATGAAGGGAATTTGTTTAAGCTCGTTGATTTTATTGTTGGTGAGCTTCGTTTTGATGAAGTTAAAAAATTACATCAATTACTTTCTGAAAGATACCTTTTAGAATCAAAAAAGGAAGAAGACCTCGGGCATATTAAAGCCTCTGGGGAACTTTTAGAAGCGAGTAAGACAGAAGGGCTTACAGAAAAAGCCATAGAAAGGCTTTGGATAATATGTAAACCATATACAAAATAAAACGATAGTAATAACTATCGTTTTTTTATTTTTACTAATTAATATAAACGTCAGTTGACATTTTCCCTTTAAATGGTAATCTAAAAGAAAAATTGTTTAATCAAATAAATTGTTCTATGAAAAAAGTTTTAATATTTTTAGGAATTATATCAATTGTATTATTCCTTTTACCCAAATTTTCTTTAGCTCAAGTAAAAGAAAATCATTTATCTGTTGAGACAGTCAAGCTTGAGAAATTTCTTATTAAAGATAAAGCAAAAAATATCATCAACCGAAGGTACGATAACCTCGGTAGGTTGATCCTTGTTTTTGATAACAAGGGAGACACGCTGATAACTGTAAATTTATATTATTACGACAATATAAATAGTTTAAAGGGAAGACAACCTGCCTTTTCTTTAGTAAAAAGTCAGGATTCAATGATTTTTAAGTGTATTAATAGGAATTTTCCGCAAGATGATTTTCCTAAAGTAGTTAATGATATGTTAAATATATTAAACAAATAAAATATGCCAAATAATATAATCTATGATTTTAAAATTGATACCATGCTTGAGGAAGGATGGAAAAAATTTAAAAAAAATAATTACTATATCTTCCTAAGAAAGGACGGTATTGAAAGAAAAGTTTCTTTGTCAAGTGGAGAAATTTTATCTTCGGAAAAAGTTAAAGAAAGAAAGTTGCAAACAATTAAATAGTATAAAAATGAAAATACTTACTGACATTTTGTTACCTTCTACTTTAAATGGAGAAAATAATAACTGCGGAGCGATAGCAGTCATGATGATACTCCAAACAGATTTTGGAGCTGAAAGATTCTCTTTAAGAAGGGTTATGCGAAACTTAAATAAAACTAGTAAAGAGAACACCCAACCTGGTTTTATTTGTAAACTTTTTAAAAAGCTTGGTTATAAGGTTACATATTATTCTAAAATAGAATGGAAAAATTGTATCTTTGACCCCGATAAATTTCTAGAAAAATGGGACAAAAAGATTCAAGGCATAGCAAGGCATTATAATTGGTATAACTTGAAGAAAATGCAAGAATCTGCTATTTGGTTGCTAGATAAGGATCAAGATGGAATTTTAAAGAAAAATGATGTCACATTAAGAGACATTAAAAAAGCTTTAAAAGAGGGGCAAAGAGTTATTACTGTTGTTCGTAATGGTACTCATTATGTGGTGATTACTGGAATCGACAACCATAATGTTTATTACAATGATCCTAATTTCCCTGATATTAAAAAAATGGCAAGGATTGATTTTGAGTCTTTTTGCGCGATTGATCAAAATGCAGCGGAAATTATTTTTATTAAAAAACAATAATCTAATTTTTTATCATACATAGAGCTTGTCATCACTGGCAGGCTTTTTTTGTT
>JBAXEA010000012.1:0-17915 GCA_037140655.1 bacterium
CCAGAAGGTATAGTTAATTGAACTTTTAATAAGCGATATTTTTTACTTACAAACATCCTTTCACATGGATCGAATATAAAAGTATGCAATGCATATAATTTATTATCAATTTTTATATAAATAATAATGTGCTTACATGGCTCAATAAATTCGCTACTTAAGACCAATCTTCTTACAATATGTATAGCTTCAAGAAAAGAAAATATTTTATTAATATTTTTCTCCTTAGCTTCTTCTAAGATCTCCCTATGCATAGGATTGTTCAAAAACCTATATAAACTAACATTAAAATCTTCCTGTATCCCTTTAATTTCTTTATTTTCAAAAGGTTGCCAGACATCTTCATAAATATAAAGTGACAAGCCAATTTCTTTTAAGATTTTAAAAAATTCATACAAAGATTCCTTAGTAACCAAAAATGGTTTCGGGTCTTTCTTTACAAGAAAAATGTTCATTTTCTCTAGAACTGTCTTTTCCATCTCATTTTTTTAAAAAAATTAATTCACCTGCAAGACCAAAATCTTGCAGGTGGTGAAAATCATTTTATTTGCAGTGGAAAAACTACTGATACTCCAGTAGTAAATGCAAGCCCTTTAACTGAATTATTAAGCTCAATGAAGAGCTCTGTGGTAGAAAAGATTTTCCTACTAATTCCAAAACCCACCATGAGTTCATCATTATGAAGCATAAAAAATGTATATGCTTTTAACTGCTTAAACTCAAAATCAACATAACTCCCATAAGAATTATTTGAAAATAAGTAAAATGGCGTTAAAGTAAAACCGTAATCTCCTATCGAAGCTATGGCATACAAGTCGGTATAGGTTTCGAATCCCTTCGAATGCCTTATCAAGCTCTCGGCTTGAGAATTAATCATAAAACCTAGATTAATTCTGAGGGAATCTTTCTCTGATTCCCTTTGGGCGTTAACACTTAACGCAAGCAGGAAAATTACTGCTAAGACTAAAAACTTTTTCATTTAGTATATGTATTTGTTAAAAAATATTTTATTAGGTACTTTTACTTCATCTTAAGGATTCTCACCCAAAAAGCAAGCATATTCCCAACAAAGCGAAAAATAAAAACCCACCGAAGCGGGTTTTAAATAAAAATCAGAATCATTACTATTATTCAATTGTAATAACTCCCTTGCGGTTCTTAGTTGAATAGTAGGTTTTCAATCTAACAGATGTTTTTACTGGTTTACCAAAAAACGCCTGTCTAAGAAAAAATGGTATCATTCGGAAATTATCTTTTAATGATTCTAAATGTAAAACCATTTTAAGATTCCAAGAATGACCACTTCCATCCTCAACTTCAATACTTTGAATAATAAAAGGTAAGGTTATGTCCCTACCATTACTTACAAAGTTAAAACCTACTTCTCTTTTTTCGGCAAAGAGTCTTAAGCCATCAAATAATTCTTCTCTTGAAGGACCATTTGTAATTGCAATTGTCTGTGACATTGTACAATGTTATTTAAAGAACATCCTAAACATTAAATCAGAGGTTAGGAATTACTCTGGAGCCAAAGGCAATCTTTCTGTACAGAAAGAACTATATAAAGTATATCATACTAAAATTAAAAAGTCAATAGAACAAAAATAACCCTATTGCTAGGGCTATTTTAAATTTAATTATTATTTATTCTTTCCTGTTTTTCGGCGGGATACTATGAAGACGTTTGAGTATTTCTTTGGATGTCTCGTCTTTCTTCCTCCAGTAACTTTACCCCACATAGTCTTTGGTCTCTTTGTACCTCGTCCTTGTCGGCCTTCACCTCCTCCGTATGGATGGTCTACTGGGTTCATGGCAGTACCTCGGACAGTAGGACGAATTCCTTTCCATCGTGAACGTCCTGCTTTACCGTAGTTCTCTAAATGATGTTCTTCATTTGAAACTGAACCAACGCATGCCCAACAATTTTCAGAAATTTTTCGTATTTCACTTGAAGGCATCTTGATGTTTGTATATCCATCTGAGTTTGCTACAACTTGAGCAAATATACCTGCAGATCGAGCAATCTTTGCACCTCCCTTTTGTTTTATTTCAATATTGTAAACAAATGTACCAACTGGAATATATTTCAATGGCATTCTGTTTCCTGTAGCAATTTCGGCCTTTTCAGAAACTAAGAAAGTATCTCCTGGCTTCATTGATTTTGGAAGAACTACATATCTCTTTTCTCCATCTTTGTAGAAAACTAGACCGATGAATGCTGAACGGTTTGGGTCATATTCAATAGTTTTAATCTTTGCTGGAATATCTTTTTTGTCATATTTAAAATCAACATCACGATAAAGACGCTTGTGACCAGCTCCTTTATGACGAGTTGTGATACGTCCTTGACTGTTTCTTCCTACTGAACGTCTGAATCCATGAGTTAATGACTTCTCTGGTTCTGTCGCAGTCAATACACCGCGATAGTTCACATTCGTCATTTGTCTTCTTGATTTTGTTGTTGGTTTATATGTTTTCATATCTTTTTAATTACTTGTAGTGAGCTTGCCGAACTATACAAATTCTATTTTGTCGTCTTTCTTAAAGTAAACATAGGCTTTTCTTCCACCACTTTTTACACCCTTTTTTCCTTTAGAAAAAACATGTTTGTCTTCTACTTTTAATACATTCACCTTTACTGGTTTAACTTTGTAAATAGCAAAGATTGCTTTCTTTATTTCAGTCTTGTTTGCATTTGCAGTTATATCAAAAGTATAAACATTCTCTTCTGCTTTGAATGTTGCCTTTTCTGTAATTCTTGGGTTTTTAATTATGTTCTTTGTTATCATATATTTTTTATCCGTTATTTATATTTAGGAAAATTATCCGCGAGCTTCTAAAAACTTAACAGCTTCACTAGGATTTTCTATTAAAAGATATTTGTGATTTAAAACATCAAGCGGATTAATATTTTTTAGGAATACGATATCAATAACAGGAATATTTCTGAAACTCTTTTCTGAATTTTCATTTCTTCCAGATAATGCAGTCAAGATTCTTGGCTTCTTTGATTTTTCAATATTCTTTAGTCCTTGCGCTTTGCCCAAGTTCTTTACTACTTCGACAGCTTTCTTTGTATTCATATCAGCAACATCAAGAGAATCAACAAAAATTATTTCTCCATCTTTGTATTTCTTTGAAAGTACTGAGAACAAAGCTTGAGCACGCATTTTCTTTGAAATTTTTCTCTTGTAGTTCTTTTCTGCAAGTGGACCGTGTGTAACACCTCCACCAACCCAGATAGGAGAACGTGATGATCCATGACGAGCACGGCCTGTTCCCTTTTGTTTCCAAGGCTTCTTTCCTCCTCCACGAACTTCTCCACGATCTTTTGTATCAGCTGTACCTGCACGCTTGTTTGAGCGCATTCCTTCTACAACTTGGTGCACTAAGTCAGCACGCCATTTTGCATTGAAAACTTTTTCAGAAAGTTTTATTTTTCCAGCTTCTGTTCCTTTTTGGTTGTATATTGTTGCTTCCATATAAATAATTATCTTGCCACTATTTCTACTAAATCTCCATATTTTCCAGGAATTGCTCCTTTGATAAACATAACATTGTTTTCTTTATCAACGAAAATAACTTTCAAATTTTTCTGAGTGATTCTGTCTGATCCCATTCTTCCTGGCATTCTCATTCCTACTGGAACGTGTGTTCGAAGACCTCCTCCGATTGATCCTGGCTCTCTTTCTGAGTGCTTTTGACCGTGTGATCTTGGACCTCCTCCGAAACCATGTCTCTTCACAACACCTTGAAAACCTTTACCTTTAGATACTCCAGACACCATAAGCTTATCACCAGGATTAAAGATTGAAACATCAATCTTATCACCTTCTTTGACTTCACTTGTGTCGATTGGTTTTAATCTAAATTCTTTCAAAACTCTAAATGGTTCATTTTTCATTTGACCAATACGAGCTTTGTTTATTCTTTGTTTCTTTTGTTGTCCAAAACCAACTTGGACAGCATTGTAACCGTCTTTTGCTTTTTCAAAAACTCTTGTTACAACGATCGGGCCAGCTGAAATAACTGTAACAGGTATTACTGCTCCATCTTCCCCGAAATACTGGGTCATATTCTCTTTTGTTCCAAGAATGAATTTCATAAATATTTATTACTTCTATAGCATTTTTACATCTATATCAACTCCAGAAGGAAGTGACAGGTTTGTAAGTGCTTCGATAGTTTTAGCTCCGGGATTTATAATATCAATCAATCTTTTATGTACTCTTATCTCAAATTGTTCTCGTGTATTTTTGTAGACAAAAGAAGCTCGATTGACAGTGTATTTTTTGATTTCTGTTGGTAAGGGTACTGGTCCGACAATCACTGCGTCGTAACGCATAGCAGTATCCATAATTTGTTTGACTGACGCATCCAAAATCTTGCTCTCGTAAGCACGAACTCTAATGCGGAGAATAACCTTATCCTTATCTTCTGCTTTCTTTTCTTTCACTTTCAAAGAAGCTGAAGTTTTCTTAATAACTTTCTTAGGTGATTCTTTTTCTGTGTCCTTTACCTTTTTAGTTTTTATTTCTGTGGTTGTCATGAACTAGTACTTTTATTAATTAAGCAAGAATTTTTGTAACAACTCCTGCGCCAACTGTTTTACCTCCTTCTCGAACTGCGAATCTCTGTGATTCTTCAAGTGCAACTGGAGTAACTAATTTAACTGTTATTTTAACTGTATCTCCTGGCATAACCATTTCTGTTCCTTCTGCCAATGTAACATCTCCTGTTACGTCTGTAGTTCGGATATAGAATTGAGGTTTGTAACCTTTAAAGAATGGAGTATGACGTCCACCTTCTTCTTTTTTCAAAACATACAATTCACAAGTGAAATTATCATGTGGAGTAACTGTTCCTGGCTTTGCTAGAACTTGTCCTCTTGTAATATCTTCTTTCTTAAGACCTCGTAGAAGAATTCCGGCATTGTCTCCAGCCATACCTTCTTGTAGGTTTTTGTTGAACATTTCAATACCTGTAACTGTTGACTTCATAGTTGGTTTGATACCAATGATTTCAACTTCTTCACCAACCTTTATAACTCCTCTTTCGATTTTACCTGTAACAACTGTTCCACGGCCTTCGATTGAGAATATATCTTCAACTGGCATAAGGAATGGTTTTGAAACATCTCTTTCTGGAACTGGGATATAAGTATCAAGAGCATTTGTAAGATCTAAGATCTTCTTTGCCCATTCATCATCGATTGATGTAGCTTCAAGACCCTTCAAAGCAGAACCTCGGATAACTGGAGCATTTGCGCCATCAAATCCTTGTTTTGTAAGAAGTTCACGAATTTCTTCTTCAACCATATCAATCATGTCTTTATCATCAACCATGTCGCACTTGTTTAAGAAAACGATCATTCGAGGCACACCAACTTGTTTTGCAAGCAAAACGTGTTCACGTGTTTGTGGCATTGCACCGTCTGTAGCAGCCACTACCAAGATAGCACCGTCCATTTGAGCGGCACCTGTAATCATGTTTTTAATGTAGTCAGCGTGACCTGGGGCGTCGATATGTGCATAGTGACGAGTGTCAGTAGCATATTCGTTGTGTGAAATGTTAATAGTGATTCCACGAGCTTTTTCTTCAGGAGCATTGTCGATTTGGTCGACTCCTCGAAGTCTGACTGTTTTACCAGCCATTTGTAACACGTGTAATATAGCCGCAGTTAAAGTAGTCTTTCCATGGTCAACGTGACCGATAGTACCTACGTTTACGTGTGGCTTGTCTCTTTTAAATTCTTCTGCCATATATTTATTGTTTAGTAACTAAAACTTAACATACGAGAAGTTGCTAAGTCCTAACTACTAAAATAATTAAACTAATAATATAAATTTTTGTATTAATTGAGTGATTTTTGCTCACCCACCAATATAAAAACTGCCAAAAGTGCAGTTGTCACTATAATAGCAAATTTAAAAACAATGTCAAACCCGGTAGTGAGTTTTTATGAAGCATCTTTGATGCATGTTTCGCATATCATAAAAATCTACTACTGGGTCAAATAAAAAAATCCCTGCCTTTACAGACAGGGATCACATTTAAAATCATAAAAAGAACGACTATAAAACAAGAGTGCCCATTTCTTCTATGTTTGAAAAAGGTCTAATTCTTAATGGAATGCCAAGTGGTTCTAATTCATCAAGTGTTTTTGGATGAACCAATCCTTCAGCACTTCCCCCATGAGCAACCTGTTTACGAAATTTTTTAAAAGAAATCACACTACTATATACAAGTGGATGATCATTTTCTTCTTCATTATTAGGATCTATATTTGCAACCCCGTTAACATTCTTCCATAAAGTAACTTCTTTTATTTCAGCAATGCTTAATGATGTTTTTAGCATATTTGAAATCAAAGCAATTACATAGTCACTACTTTCTCTACCTAGTGTAGTCGGAGCATTATAATTTGAGTATTCATCAACATAAGAACCACTGCCAATAAAACCTTGTGTGACAGTAATTAAATGTTTTGAATCTGTAGAATTAAGACATCTTGATAGAAGACTACTATTTGCAAAACATTTTAATGAATCCTTTTTTAAAACATTCGCTGCACCAAAATTCATATCAGTCTTTATAAAACTACTAGCTAAAACTAATTCAGAAGAAAAACTTTCATCTAAATTTAGATTTAAGTAATCATTTACTATTTCAGAAGAAATTATTTCCCCTAAAATAAGAATTCTATCCTTAACCATTAAAGAATCATTAGAAAAAGGTTTATTCTTAATAAAATTTTCTAAAAACCTAATATGATTAGCATATCTAAGCCTAATATTGTGCGTAATTGGAAAAGAATCCAAAAATGGTTCATTAATTTCACAAAAGGTCCTAAACGCGTAATTTGTCATATTTCTATCACCTGAAATAC
Source organism: bacterium (assembly GCA_037140655.1). GTDB lineage: Bacteria > Patescibacteriota > Minisyncoccia > Phycocordibacterales > UBA9973 > UBA9973. Next base: position 6,890 of record JBAXEA010000012.1, read on the forward strand.
AACCCTCAACTAAGTCTTTTAAGGCATTTGTTCCTTTACCAAAAGCTGACACAACCACTATTTCTGGTTTGTAGTTTTTAATAATTTCAAGAAGTTGAGGAAGGGATTCTGGAGTACCTAAAACTCCTCCTCCAAATTTAAAAGGTCTAATCTCTTTCATTTTGTATATTTTTTATTTATTATTGTGAATTACAAATTTTTGTTTTAATTTAACATTAAAAGCTGATTTTGTCAAAAAAAATAGCCTACCCTTTCGGACAGGCTTGATTTATTTGTTTAAATATTATTTAAAGAAAAATGGTAAACCATTAAACTGAAAGGTTATCTCAATTTCGTCTTTGGTAAAATATTTTTCTAAAATATCACACACTAGTGGACCAAGATTATCCCAATCCACAAATACATGTCTTTCTATAAAAATTATTTCATGACTAAATGAAACGGACCTTACTAGGAACTCATTGTCTGTATTTTTTAAGCAAATAATAGATTCACTAATATTTTTTTCAAAAAAATTAGCATTTTCTATATTTTTACTTAAATGTCTTTCTAATGAAAAACATATTGGTTTTCCAGAAAGAATAACTATATCTTCTGGAGTCTTGATACCCAAAAAAGTGTGGTTTGGGCAATTTTCTAAAATAAATACTTTTTTCTCTGCCATATTAAATTATTTTATGTTCTGTGTTTGCTTTTAAGTTAGCATGTAATGTCACATTTATCAAACGAAAACGCCCGCCAGGCTTTGGCCTGGCGGGCATTATTTAAGATTTTATTTAATTTAAATTCTGTTTTATATCTTTATTTTCTAAAGTAGCTACAAGCTTTCCAACGATTTTACTAAGTTCCTGTACTGCATTTATCTTTTTATCATCATCTAATTTATGATATTTCAAAAAACCTTCTTCTTTTTCAACAATATCCCCTGCTTTTTCAAAAATTTCCTTTTCTAACATTTTTAATTTTTCATTCAACATTGGATCTTCAACATGGTCTATTAGCAAATCCAGAAATCCAACAATCTTAGAGCAATTATTAATTCCTAATCTATTAGCTTTGTAATAATTTCTAATATCCTGACCCATTGATTCTTCACTTTCATATTTCATTTCCCAATCTCTTCTACTTTTATGATCTTCGGAAAAGGAATCTAAAAAGATAGGACCATTAAGATATCCCTTACAAATATGCAAATACCTCTTTATTTTATCCATATTATGCAATTCTTCTTTTTCTATTTTTTCAACTTCAAAATTTTCTCCGGGTTCTATTATGTTTACTGGATTTCCATGGGTAGCACAAAATTCAGTCAATTTCTTAGCTTTTTCTAAACTTCCTTCTACTGTTTTTTCTTTTTTATTACCAAAAGACAAAGGCGAGAAACCAAATGTATGTTCCATCATAATGGAACTATTATAAACTAAAACACCTCATAATGAAATGAGGTGTTTTTGAATAAATTTTAAATTTATTTTCGTGCTGCGATGATTGTATCCGCAACGTTGTTTGGAACGATATCATAACGCATGAATTCCATAGTGAATGATGCACGGCCTTCTGTCATAGAACGAAGACTAGTCATGTATCCGAACATTTCAGATAATGGAACGACAGCTCTTAGAACTTTGTTCATACCACGATCTTCCATACCTTCGATGATTCCTCTCTTTGAAGAAATGTTTCCTGTAACATCTCCCATGAATTTTTCTGGAGTAACTACTTCAACTTTCATCATAGGTTCTAGAATAACTGGTTTTGCGCGTTTACATGCATCTTGAATAGCCATTGAAGCTGCGATTTTGAAAGCCATTTCGTTTGAGTCCACTTCATGGAAAGATCCATCCCAAAGCTCAACAGAAACATTAACCATTTTGAATCCAGCCAATATTCCACGATCCAAACCTTCTTTAAATCCTTTTTCACAAGGAGCGATATATTCTTGTGGAATAGCACCTCCTTTGATTGTGTTAATGAATTCAAATCCTTCTGATCTCTTTGTATTTTTTGGTAAGTCTTCAACTTCTTCTTTGGTAAGAATAGTCATTGGTTTTACTTTGATCTTTACGTGACCGTAGTTTCCACGACCTCCTGACTGCTTGATGTATTTACCTTCTGCATCTGCATTTGAAACAATAGTTTCTCTGTATGCAACTTGTGGTTTACCGACATTTGCTTCAACAGTAAACTCTCTCTTCATACGATCAACAATAATTTCCAAATGTAATTCTCCCATTCCAGCGATAATCGTCTCCCCTGTTTCTTGGTCAGTTGAAACTTTGAAAGTAGGATCTTCTTGAGCCAAACGATTAAGTGCCATACCCATTTTTTCTTGGTCAGCTTTTGTCTTTGGTTCGATACGTAGCTGAATAACTGGTTCTGGGAAAATGATTCTGTCTAATTCGACTGGCTTTTCTTCATCGCAAATAGTATCTGAAGTAATTGTATCTTTAAGTCCTACTGCAGCTGCGATTTCTCCAGCGAAAACTTTTTTCACTTCTTCTCGGTCGTTTGCATGCATTCTCAATATTCGGCCAATACGCTCTTTGTTTCGAGTTCTTGGATTGTAAATATATGATCCTGCACTTAATGTTCCTGAATAAACTCGGAAGAAAATAAGTTGTCCTACGAATGGATCTGTAGCGACTTTGAAAGCCAATGCTGAAAATGGTTCTGCATCTGACGCATTTCTTACTACTGGAGCATCATTGTTGTTTGGGTCTGTTCCTGTAATAGCTGGAATATCAAGTGGTGATGGAAGATAGTCTACAACTCCATCAAGAACTAATTGAACTCCTTTGTTTTTCAATGCTGATCCTGCGTAAACTGGGAAAATTTCATTTGCAATAACTCCTTTTCTCAAAAGCTTTTTCAAAGTTGCCATATCTGGAATTTTTCCTTCCAAATAATCATTCATAGTAGCGTCATCTAGTTCAACAATCTTTTCAATAAGTTCGCTGTGGAATTTTTCTGCATCTGCTTTCATGTTTTCAGGAATTTCTTTTTCAATAACTTTATTTCCCATGTCACCTTCGAAATAGAAAGCTTTCATAGTCAAAAGATCTACAACTCCTTCGTGATTTTCTTCAAGACCTATAGGAATTTGTAAACGAACTGCCTTTTTTGTAAGACGGTCCAAGATAGTAGCATATGAATGTTCAAAAGAAGCACCTGTTCTGTCCAATTTGTTTACGAAACAAATTCGAGGAACTTTCGCTTCATCGGCATAACGCCAGTTTGTTTCTGATTGTGGTTCTACTCCAGCAACTCCGTCGAAAACGACGACTGCACCGTCAAGAACTCGAAGAGATCTTTTCACTTCCACTGTGAAATCAATGTGCCCAGGTGTGTCGATGATATTGAAACGATGTTTCTTTGATTTATCTGTAGCGCTTGCATATGTTGGTGTCCAGAAACAAGTAACAGCAGCAGAAGTAATAGTGATACCTCTCTCTCTTTCTTGTTCCATCCAGTCTGTAGTTGTCTCTCCATCGTGAACTTCACCTATTTTGTGTGATACTCCTGTATAAAAAAGCACACGCTCTGTCGTTGTGGTCTTACCAGCATCGATATGAGCAATAATTCCAATATTTCTAACTTTCTCTAGTGGATAATCTCTTTCCATATAATATAAATTTATAATTAAGTAATAAAAAAGCGCTTCGTGCGCTACCAATAATATATAACACATTCCCCTTTTTTGCAAATAAAAAACCGTAGATTTAATTTGTATAATATTATACAAAATCTACGGCTTGTGTTTTTTTTACTTTAAAAGAAAAGGGCTTTCGAAGCCTAAACTAAGTGATTCAAAAAAAGAAGTACTATCTATTAAATAAAATTTAGGGATATAATAACCAGCTCCCATTTGCATTCCCTTGTAATTCAACATTTCACTAGATGAAATCATAATAATTTTTGCTTCTGATGAATTTGTCATTTTAATTTCAGGAATTAAATTATACCCATATAATTTTCGTTTTGGAATATCTGAATCTTCATACAGTAATCCATCAAGTAAAATAACTTGAAATGTTTCTTTGCTTAAAAGTTCAATTGCTTCATCGAATGTATAAGCAAAGCTACATGTAATATCCACCTGATTTTCAAATCTTTTTTGAATGCCTTCTTGTATGTTAATTAGATTAACATACTCATCATCGACGATTAAAATTTTCATTCTTTAAACATTTAATTATCTATTCTAGATTACTATAATAAAAATTTTGAAAAAGGAATTTCTTCATCTTTAAATCCTTTTGCTCTTAAGAAGTAACCAATGTTTTCAAAACTTAAAACAGTTTCTTTAATTGGAATTGGGGTCAAAGAAAAAATAATTAAACCCTTAGTTACAACATTATCTATTTTTTTCTCCCAAAAACCTCTCCAAAAACCATCAGACGATTTAAAAGCAACAACATAACAAAGTGGAACATTTCCGCCTTGTATGTAAAAAGAAATTTTATCTTCTTTTTTTGATAAAATTTTTGTAAGAAGTGTAGCTGATACCCCGCGGGAGTCTTGAAAAACACCTTCTTCTTTTTGACTGAAATCAATTGTTCCAGAAAAAAAGCTATCTCCAACTCCAGAAACACTTTTGTGTTCCCAAAAGATTTTTCCTGATATAAAGAAAAATCCATCTTTTAATACTATTTTCATAATGACAAAGAATTTAATTAAACATTATTTACTTTTAAAGTACTACTTTAAAAAATTAAGTCAAACAAAAAATCCCCTTTCGGGGATTTTGAGAATGTTTCGATTCCTTTTGTTTTTATTTATAGTGAGCTTTGTCGAACTACCAAGCGAAGTGAGCAAATGCTTTGTTTGATTCTGCCATCTTGTGTGTATCTTCTTTCTTCTTGATTGCAGCACCTTCGTTCTTTGAAGCTGCGATAATCTCATCGGCTAGCTTTATATGCATTGGTTGTCCTTTCTTTGCACGAGCTGCATCACGGATCCATCTCATAGCAAGAGCAAGGCGTCTTTCTGGTCGGACTTCTCGAGGAACCTGATAGTTTGCACCTCCGATTCTCTTTGAACGAACTTCTGTAAGTGGTCCAGCATTTTTCATTGCTAAATCAAAAACTTCTAGTGGATTTGGATTACCTGTCTTTTCTTTGATAACTTCAAAAGCTTGATACATTACCTTTCGGGCTGTCTCCTTCTTTCCTGACCACATAGTGTAGTTTATAAACTTCTCTAACTTTGGAGAGTTATAAACGAAGTCTGGTCCTGTTATTTTTCTGTTTGTTATTTTTCTTCTCATTTTATTAAAATTATTTATAGTGAGTTCATCGAACTATTTTTTTGCGTCCTTTGGTTTCTTGTTTCCGTATAGGGATCGTCCTTGTCTTCGCTTTTCAACTCCCTGAGTATCAAGCACACCACGAACGATGTGATATCTTACTCCGATAAGGTCTTTAACACGTCCTCCTCGTAGCATTACCACTGAGTGTTCTTGTAGGTTGTGTCCTTCTCCTGGAATATAAGCTGTAACTTCCATACCATTAGTCAAACGAACTCTGGCGATCTTTCGAAGAGCTGAGTTAGGTTTCTTTGGTGTAGTTGTTGTAACTTTTGTACATACTCCTCTTTTGAATGGAGCTGGATAAAATACAGGGCGATTTTTCAAAACATTAAAACCACGAGCAAGTGCCACGGTCTTTGATTTTCGCTTAACTTTTGTTCTATTCTTTTTTATTAATTGATTTACTGTTGGCATTTTATTAAAAAAGAGTCCAAAGACTCTAAATAAGATACTAGAGTAATCTACTATAAGTCTTTTAAAAAAGCAACCCCCTAGTTGTAAACAAGTGAAAATTTTGTTTTAAAAAGCATTGCGCAGGCCGACGGGCCGAGCATAGCAAATTTTCAGCAGAAAATTATGTGCGGTTTTTAAAATAACATTTTCACTTGTTTACAGATACAAACCTGTTATCAAATGAAACAGAAAAGCTAATATTGGATAAAGATAATCAGAGAAGAAAACTATAAATACAATTATCAGAACAAAAGCATATCTTTCAAGAAAGTTAGTTACTGCATAAAAAGAACTAGGAAGTAAATTGAAAAATATTTTTGATCCATCAAGTGGTGGTATAGGAATAAGGTTGAATAATGCAAGCCCGATATTAAGTGCTACTATGATGAAAGTTATTCTGTAAAAAGGTTGTGGTGAAAAAGCATCATATGGAGTCATTCCAAATAATGGAGCGAAACGAATAATCAATCCAAACAAAACTGCAATAAAAAGATTCGCTAAAATTCCAGCAGAAGCCACTGCTATAGTCCCCCATTTTTTATCTGACAAGTTGTTTGGATTATAAGGAACTGGTTTTGCCCAACCAAATAAAAATGGTGCTTTAGTTAGTATTAAAAGTCCTGGTAAAAGGACAGAGCCAAAAAGATCCAGGTGCTTTATTGGATTCAAAGTAAGCCTTCCCGCAAAACGAGCAGTCTTGTCACCATAATATTCAGCCATAAATCCATGAGATATTTCATGGATGACGACGGACATTATAAGTATCACTATATAAAAAATTGCGTCTGTTGCTTGCATATTTGTGATTATAATGATAGCATAAAAAAACGTATGACGAAAATATGTAAAATAACAAATAAGAGCTCAATCGTTGGAGGAGGCTATTCTAACCGAACTCGTGCAACGAAATTTAACCCAACTGGTAAAAAGCGTAAGTATGCAAATATGCAGACTAAGAAGGTTTTTGTGCCTGAGCTAAATAAAACAGTTAAAATCGAGGTTTCTACAAAAGGCTTAAGAACAATGAAGAAAAACGGTATATACAAGACATTGAAGAAAGCCGGAATGGTAAAATAAACTAAATTTAAAAACACCCCAAACGGGGTGTTTTTTTGTTCCCCTAAGTCTGACTTAGGGGAATTATATTTTTGAAAATAAAAAAACCTGTCTAATTAATAATATAGACAGGTTTATGCAAAACTAGTTGAGGTTATTTCTTAAAATTTAATAACCCACAAATTAAGCTTATGTTCATCAAAATCTATTTGATTTAAGTAAAAAAGATTTTTTACCCAAACAAATAAATCATTTAAAAGAATTTTATTAGAACTTTCATTACCTTCTTTTATGTCATCGACACAAAAATCTTCAGTGAAGATATGAGTTATTCCCAAAGCTTCTTTGTAATTTCTTGCTTCATTTAACAAAAGCACTCTTTTTGCTAAATTTTCACTTAATTGAAAAAGTAAAATAATAATTTTATTGTCATCATTTCTTTTTATCAATAAATCAACTTCAAAAACAGTGTATTTAAAACTCAGTTTAAATAAAATACCTTTAATTAGATCCTGTTTAAAAACAAAAGCCTTGCTTGCATTGGAAATAAAATCTTTAACAGATCCAACAAAAGTTTCATTGCTTAAATCCATTAAAATATTATTACCACAATCTTTATCCTTTTCTTTTGAATATGATGGAATAAAATGAAGCGAATTTTCATAAAAGTAAGTTTCAGGCAGGAAATGATTTAACCCATGATAAAAAATATCTAATTTTGCTCCGCAGCAATCACTGCACTCAATAGATAAATAAGTACAATTTTCACTTTTTTCAGCATTATAAATTCTGTTAGGAGATTTAACTTTAATTGTTCCTAGTCCCTTTTCTCCCCATTTGGGCATTCCGGAAATTAAATTATGTTCCATAATATTAAGTATTAAAATGTAAATGAATTTTTTTATTTATATTACTGTCTGTTGATACTTTTGTCAAATTGGTGTAGAAAAATAAAAAAGTTATAATACTTTCATGAAAGGAAAACATGTAGATGAATCATACTTAGAATTACTTGAACATGTCATTAAAAATGGAACAGTAAAAACTGACCGTACTGGTACTGGTACTAAAAGTGTTCTAGGCTATCAAATGCGATTTAACTTAGAAGATGGTTTTCCCCTTCTCACAACTAAAAAAGTCCCCATCAAAGCAATCATTCACGAACTACTTTGGTTTATGCGTGGTGATACAAATTTAAAATATTTAGCAGACAACAATGTTCACATTTGGGATGAATGGCCATTCAAAGCATATTTAACAAAATCTGGAAAACCAATGCCAAAAGTTGGAAGTGAAGAATGGAATTCTGGCATAAAAAAATTTATTGAAAAAATAAAAACAGATAAAAATTTTGCAAAAGAATATGGAGACCTTGGTCCTATATATGGCTCACAATGGCGTTGCTGGAAAAATCAAGATAACACTTGCCTAGACCAACTTGCAAATGCAATTGAAATGATCAAAACAACTCCTGATTCACGTCGCATAATTATTTCAGCTTGGAATGTAGCAGACATTGATGAAATGGCAAAAGCTGGACTGCCACCATGCCATTGCTTATTTCAATTTTATGTAGCTGATGGAAAATTATCTTGCCAACTTTATCAAAGAAGTTGCGACACATTTTTAGGAGTGCCATTTAATATTGCATCCTATGCCCTACTCGTAATGATCGTGGCACAAATTTGCGGACTTAAGCCAGGAGAATTTGTTTGGACTGGAGGAGATGTGCATTTATATTTAAACCATCAAGAACAAGCAGAACTACAACTTTCAAGGAAAAATGATATCCGTCCATTACCAACAATGAAAATAAATCCAAATAAAAACAAAATTGAAGATTTTACAATTGAAGATTTTGAATTAATAAATTACAACCCTCATGATGCTATCCGAGCACCAATCGCAGTTTAAAAAACTTTATGATACTTTCAATAATATCAGCCATAGGTAAAAATAATGAGCTTGGCAAGAAGAATGACCTTCTTTGGTCTTTACCAGCGGATATGAAGCATTTCAGAGAAACTACACGTGGTCACACAGTTGTCATGGGACAAAAAACATTTGAATCTTTAGCTACTAATGAAAACGGTATTCAAGTCGGACGACTACTACCAAATCGTAGAAATATAATTTTAACTCAAGACTTAAATTTCAAAAAAGAAGGTGCTGAGATTACATATTCTGTCGATGAGACAATAGACTTACTAAAAAAAACAACTAAAGAAAACGAAAAAGTTTTCATAATCGGTGGAGGAATGATTTATAAATTATTTATTGATTTATGTGACAAACTTTATATAACACACGTAGATGAAAGTTTTCCTGACGCTGAGATATTCTTCCTTGCCATAGACGAAACCAAATGGAAAAAAACTAAAGTAGAAAAATACCCTAAAGATGATTTAAATAAATATGATTTAGAATTTACTGAATATATAAAAATTAACAAAAATAATTAATGTGCTAGACTTAATCTATGATTTTATCAGACCAAAAAATATTAGAATGTATTAAAAAGGGTGAAATTGTTATTACTCCTTTTGATGTAAAAAATATGGGTGGCAATTCTTATGATGTTCACCTAAGTGAAGACTTTGCTCAATACGTAGACAAAACACTTGATGCAAAAAAGCATAATAAAATAAAACATTTCAAAATACCAAAAACTGGATTTATTTTAAAACCAGGACAATTATATTTAGCTTCAACTCTTGAATACACAGAGACACATAAACATGTTCCCTTCTTGGAAGGTAAATCTTCCACAGGCAGACTTGGTATAGATATACATGCAACTGCAGGAAAAGGAGATGTTGGTTTTTGTGGTTTTTGGACAATGGAAATTTCTACAAGTATGCCAGTTCGTATTTATCCAGGTATGCCTATCGGACAACTTATATATTACAAAGTAGAAGGAAAAGTAAAAAAACTATACAACAAAAAGAAAGACGCAAAATATAGCTACCAAGAAAAACTACCAAAAGAATCCATGATGTGGAAAAATCTAATTTAGTACTTCAAAAGTAAAGAGCCCCGACCGTAAGGTCGGGGCTCTTTTAAAATTTAATTTTTCTGGTTTATATAACTTCGATACCCATTGATCTTGCAGACCCAGCTACGATAGCTATCGCACCGGCATCATCTTTTGAGTTTAGGTCAGCCATTTTCTTTTGGGCGATCTCCAAAGCTTGTGCTTTAGTTATCTTTCCAACTTTATGTGAAGCATTCTTTCCTGATCCCTTTTCGATTCCAGCAGCTTTTAGGATAAGTCCTGTTACTGGTGGGGTTTTAATTATGAAATCATAAGTTCTGTCTTCAAAAACACTGATAACTACAGAAACTTTATCTCCAGCCATTTTGGAAGTCGCTGCGTTAAACTTAGTTACGAAGTCTCCAATGTTTATACCAGCCTGTCCCAATGCTGGTCCTAGTGGTGGCGCTGGAGTTGCTTTTGCAGCCTGTATTTGTAATTTAATTTTTTTGGTTATTTTTTTTGCCATTGCAGTATTTAAATTTATTTATCTAATAATGTTAATTTATACCATTTTATCCATTTTGTCTATTCTTGATTTAGAAGCTAACCAAGACTAAACAGGATAATATCTAAATCTTTTTTACTTGTAAAAAGTCTAATTCAACTGGTGTCTCACGACCGAACATTGAGACTAGGACTTTTACTTTACCTCTTTCATTATCTACTGAATTTACCTTACCTTCCAAATCTTTAAATGGGCCATCAACGATACGAACAGTCTCTCCGATAGCAAGGTCGATATTGTGCTTTGCTGTATTTGAATCCATTTTCTTGAATAGATAATCAACTTCTTCTTTTTTTAAAGGAACTGGGTTAACCCCTGCTCCGACGAAACCTGTAACACGTGGTGTATTTCGAACGACATACCAAGAATCATCTGTAACGATCATATCTACTAAAACATATCCTGGGTAAATCTTTTCTTCTACTTCTGTTCTCTTTCCACCTTTAATTTTTATTTTTGATTCAGTTGGCACAATTACATTGAAAATCTTATCATTCATCCCTAGTGAATCGATTCTTTGTTTTAAATTACGAAGAACCGCATTTTCATATCCGGCATAAGTGTGTATTGCGTACCAATTTCTTGTTCCTTGTATTTCTTGTTTTGACATAAATTAAAAAGAAATTAATTTTTCTAATCCTCTTGAGAAAATAAAATCGAAAATACC
>JBAXEA010000013.1:0-17405 GCA_037140655.1 bacterium
CGCCCTTAGCTCAGCTGGTAGAGCAGATCCCTCTTAAGGATAAGGTCGAAGGTTCGATCCCTTCAGGGCGCACTAACTTCAAAAAACTCCCCTGCGGGAGTTTTTTGATGCTAGTGCGAGCCGGAACAATGTTTTGATAGCAATCAAAACTGTGAGGCAGGGTCGTGAAAATTTTTGAGCGACGGTGAAAAAATTATTCCTGACCACATTTGTCTCTATTAAAAAATATGCTATACTAACAAACGTTAGATGCCGAGGTGGCGAAATTGGCAGACGCACTTGCCTTAGGAGCAAGCGAGAGTAATCTCATGGGAGTTCAAGTCTCCCCCTCGGCACAAATTAGAAAAAGCCCATATTTTATGGGCTTTTTCTATATATAAATATACTTACCCTAGGGGCTTGACATTTGTATATGAATATGCTATACTTAAGGTATGAAAAATATAAACAACAACTTAATATTTTTTGCCTTAGCATTATTCATTTTCGTCGGTTTCGGTTCTATGCCTAAAAACGCAAATGCTTACTACTATGTCGGATTCGCACCAAATGGAAACTATATCGGTTGTGAAACAGATCTTGACTCAAATGGAAACTTCGTTGGTTGTGGAAATGTAAATAGTAATACTTGGAAGGATATTGGAAATAGTGTAGTTGGAAACCCAATACCATCAATCTTTACTATCAGTTCAAAATCAGTAAAACAAAATACTTCTACAAATATTACTGTTAAAGGAACAAACTTCTTAACAAGTTCAGTAATAAGATTCAACAATACAAATCAACCAACAACATACGTAGATTCACAAACATTAAGATTCCAAGTTAACTCTGCAATGATTTCTACTGTTGGCTCATTCCCTATCGTAGTAGCAAATCCAGGCCCTGGAGGCGGACTATCAAATGCTGTTTCATTGAATGTAACAGGAAACCAAGTTCTAGGTGCTAGTGGTACAAATTCTACAAATTCAGTAAATGGTACAAGTAATACAAGTGGATCTGATTTATCCGCAAACGCATTATTCGCATCAGGATTCATGCCTTCTGGATTTCTTGGATGGGTGCTAGTATTCTTCTTAATCTTAGTAATAGTAATAATATGGAGAAAACTTTTCGCAACTGAAAAATATAATAGTGCACCATTAAAACACGCTTAATATTTAAAACAAAAACACCTCGACAATGTCGAGGTGTTTTTGTTTTAAATTAATTAGTATGTAATTCCGGAAACTTGGGATTATAATCATTCAATTGCACTGTTCCTTGTTCTGGTTTTATTGTACCTGTGTTATTGATATTGAGAGTATTAATTATGATATTCATAATTGTAAATACTGCCATCATTATCGTGATTCCAATTATTCCCCATATCATATGATTTTTACCAGTAGTTTTCTTTTCTTCATTTGTAGAGTTAGCTATAAATTCAAAAACTCCGTAAACAAAGTAAACGACAGCTAAAGCAAAAAGTAAACCAATGATAGGGTTGATTATTTTAGAATTAACACTTGCAATAAAAGAATCAACACTTGCGTAAGCTACATTTGTAAAGAATATATTTCCCATAAATAAATTAACAACCAGGAGTACCAGGAACACAAGGAGTAGAATCTATTGGTGCAACATTGTTTAATCCGAATGTACTTGTAACAATCTTTACTAGACCCCACATACCAACGATAACAACAAGACCAATGATACCCATGATCATTTTATTTCTTCCTGCTTTCTTTGCTTCTTCATCACTAGCAAAAATAACATATTGTATAACTCCCCATACGAAGTAAACAACACCTAGGACGATCAAAATAGGTATTAATGTATTTAAAATCTCACCAATCTTACAAATAACTGCTTGTATACCTACTTGCTGGTTGTAACATGATGTACCTGAACTTGCAGCAAATGCCCAGATAGGAGCAAGAGCTAAGGTTGAACCTAAAACAATTAATTTCTTTTTCATAATTTTTAAACTCTAATTAATAAATTTATTAGAGCAACTAATAATAACACTTAAAAACGACCTAATAATTAATAATAACTTATAATAAATACCTAATAATTATATCACAACCAAACACAAAACAAAGCACTATTGTACTTTATTTTGTGGTGGGGGTGCAAAACTATTAGAACTCGAGGATCCATTTGTATTTAACTGAGGTACAAATTTTGTATTTACATTAAATGTGCTTCCAAGAATATTTACCAAACCCCACATCGATACCATAACGGTAATTCCGATAATACCCCAAAGCATGAATTCTCTTCCTTTAGCCTTTTTAGCCTCCTCTGAATCATTTATGACATACTGAACAACACCCCAAACAAAAGCAGCTATAGCCAACGAAAGAATCAAAGGAATGACTGATTTTCCTATAATACATGTACCATAACTTAACAAATCTTGAAGCTTTGGATTACCAATTAATGTGCATAACATAAAAAAATAAATTTAAATTATAATGATAAAACAGTTTCTGATATAAGCTGAGCTATCGCCCATGCTCCTAATAATATAGCTGCGCCAATCAATGTGTAAGTTAAAGATCTTTTTGCTGTTTCGAGCTCCTTTGGATTTCCTCTTGCTTGAACAAAAAGAAAACCACAATAAATTATCGCAAGAGCTATAACTGGTATACCGATCTTTATTACACCAATTAAAAGATTTTTTATTAAACCTTGTATGGAAGTTTGAGCTATTGGATTACAAATCTTTCCAGACGTTGCAGGATCACATTTTTCTGCATGTGCAAAAATAATAGGTAAAAAGATGCCGATCAAAAATAAACTAGATATATATAATTTCTTACTAAAATAATCTTTCAGGCCAAATAGATTTGTTTTTATCATAATTAATTTAATTATACCCTGTAGTGAAACTTTTTCAAAGTTCTACTACGGGGTATACACTACATTAAAATCCAATCCAAGAACCATCATACCCTATAATGGACAGTAGTGTGCTTATAATAAGCCAAGAAGCCACAGCAATAATCAAACCTAGGCCAACATTCCAAAATACACTCATTGCTTTTTTCTTCTTTTCAACATTACCTGCAGATGAAACAATCATAAAACCAGCATAAGCAAATAGTATTGCCGAAATAGGAACTACTAAAACAAAAAGAACATAATGAATTACTTTATTTATCATTATTAATAAATCATCAAAACCACAAGGATTGCTGACTTGCTTGCTTACATCTGTATTATTATCTTGTTTTGTAGTGGAAAGAGCACCAGTTGTTTTATCTTTGTATGTATTGTCTGGATATCTTTCTGTTCCACAAGGAATCAAAATACTTTTCTCTGTTGTTTGTGCAAAAGAAAAAACTGGAAGAATCAATATGGAAAAAATAAATGCAAATATTAAAAGTTTTTTTATGTTTTTCATAATGTTATTGTTGTCTAAATAATAAATTCAACTTAGCATCTGCGTCTTTTATGGCATTATCTGTCGACATTGTATTTGATAATACTCCTTTTACCATTACATTAAAAATGTTATCAGTATCGTCTGATGATGGATCCAACCAACTTTTTGCATATAATGCTGAAGAGTAAAAAGTTGGAGAAAATGAATCAGTATTTTTTACAGACAATAAATCACGTCGTACTGGTATAGTCGACGTAGCCTTAGCATATGATGCAGCAAAATCTCCTGTGGCCATTAAACTAGCTGCTGTAAAGGCTGTATTGAAGTTTTTTGATGCAGAAGATATAGCGACTCCTGTGACATGAGCAAAGGTTAATTTTGAATTACTATTTTTTATTTGAGGCATAGGTGCAACTGAGAAATTTTCATTTGGATTTTTACTAACAAGTATTGGCAATTCACTTGCATAACCAAAATAAAATGCTAATTTTTCAGAACTAAATGCATCTGATGAATTTTGTAAAGATTGATTCCATGAATAGACACTTTGTAGTGGATCAGCAAAAGTAGTATAAAATTTTAAAACACTATCTAAGTTATAATTTTTTTCAGTACTGGCTAAATCAGAAGAAAATCCTACACTTTTTTCTGAAACAATAGGATTCCCCATCTGCATAAATAAAGTTGAAATTATATCTTTAGCGTGCGTAATATTTGTAAATTGACCCATTGCCACAGTACTCTGTGTGATCTTTCCTGAACTATCTTTTTTAGTTAAAACTGGAGCCATAGTATTTAAATCATCCCAGTATGCTGGTGGATACACTATTGAATTTGTATCTAAAATACTTCTGTTGTAATACATCATCAATGGATCAACTGAAATAGGAAAAGCTAAAAGACCTTTTGATGTTAAGAATGTTTCTCCTGCTCCAGCAAATGTGTTTTTAAAAGAAGCAAGAGGATAGCTTTGATATGGAATCGTATAGATTTTATTACTATACTTATAAGCTAAATCATTTGTTAACAAAAACATATCTGGACCAGTACCTGAAGCAAGTGCTTCAAGTAGATCCTGATCGAATGTTTCTGGAAATTTTTGAACGTATTTAAGTGTAAATGTCGTATTTATTTTATTAAAATATTCTACTGGTGCAGCCATAGAATCACTTGTCGCTGTACCCCAAAGCACAACAGTACCACCATTTGAATTTGAGCTACTACCTATAGGAATAATTCCTGAAAAAACTAAAATACCCAACAATCCTGCTCCGATAAATATTGCAATAATAATAGTTTGTAAATTTAATTTCATTTATTTAATTATTAACTATTTTTTAATATCATTCCATAATGATGATTCCCCGCATCTATCTCTCTATCAAAAACAAAACCTTTTCTTTCGAACATTTCACGTGCTTGTTTTTCAGAAATTGTTTTATCTAATGATGAACCGATAGAAGATATTTCATCAGACCAATCTATCACCAACATTTTACCATTTGGTTTTAAAATTCTTTTTGCTTCATCGATAAATTTATCTTTATTTTCAACTTGAAAAAGAATGTTCGAAGCAATTACAGCATCGACAATTTTATCTTTTATTTGAGTACCACCAACTTTTTCAATATTTCCCCAAAGACATTCCAGATTATTTAAATGCGCTTCCTTAGCTTTGTTTTTTAAACCAACTAAAAAATCTTTTATCACTTCAATGGCATACACTTTACCTCTCGGCACCATAGATGCTGCAGTAAGAGAATAAAAACCACTACCTGCACCTAAATCAGCCACAATCATATCATCTCTTAATCCAAATGCTTTTAAATTTTTTACTGGATCAGTAAACATGTATTTAATTATAACATAATAAATTTACACTACACACCAGCTAGAGATTTAGAGCTAACCCTAAATCTGGTATAGGGACAAATTTTATACACAAGCGATAGATGCAATGCCGTCGCCTGCTCGTAATCGCATAACTGTGACACCTTGAGTCTGTCTTCCAAGCGAAGGAATGTCTTTCAATGCTGTACGAATGACTTGTCCTTTCTTTGACATAGCAATCAGTTCTTCTTCCTCTCCTGTTAATACTTTTGCAACGATAAGCTTGCCAGTCTTTGGTGTAACTTTTGCTGTTTTGATTCCAGAGCCTCCACGTTTTTGAACTTTATATTCTTTCAAGCTTGTTTTCTTTCCAAAACCATTTGCGCTCATCGTCAAAAATGCTCCATCTTTTTTATCTTTTTTAACAACATCCACTCCGATAATTTCATCATTTTTACCAAGCTTTATTCCGCGTACTCCACCTGCAGTGCGTCCCATCTCTCTTATATCGCTTTCTTTAAATCTGATTGACTGACCTCCTGCTGTAGCTACCATTACTTCGTCACCCTTATCTGTAAGGAATGCTTGAACAAGCTGATCACCCTTATCTAGGCGAATAGCGATTATTCCACTTCGTCGAACATCACTAAAGCTTTCTCCAGACATTTTCTTTGCTACACCATTCTTCGTCACAAGCATCAGTGATATCGGTGATTTCTTTGCTTCCTTAGGTAGAGGTAATATTGATGTAACTTTTTCATCTCCAGACAAAGACAAGAAATTCATTATTGATTTACCTTTTGTGGCACGTCGTCCTTCTGGTATGTCATACATTTTCATTTGATATGCTTTACCTAAGTTGGTAAAGAATAATAAATCAGAATGATTTGAACCTGAAACAAGCATAGTAACAAAATCTTCTTCTTTTGTTTCAAGATCAACGACACCTACACCACCTCTCTTTTGTGCTCTATATTCAGATGGATCAGTACATTTTACATATCCTCCTGCTGTAAACACAAGCATGGTTTCTTTTTCTGGAATTAAATCTTCATCATTTATTTCTTTCACTCCACCTTTTACGATTCTTGTTCGGCGATCATCTTGATATTTTTCACGGATTTCTTTCAATTCTTTTGAAACAATTGCAAGCATCTTTTTTGGACTTGCCAAAAGTTCTTTCATTTCTTTTATGAATTTCTGTTTTTCTTCTAATTCATTTTCAACTGCTTTTCTTTCAAGTCCAGCAAGTTTCTGCAATCGCATTTCTAAAATAGCAATTGTCTGCAATTCTGAAAACTTAAATTCTTTCATTAAATTAAACTTGGCAATACTTGCATCTTTTGATCCACGAATAACTGTAATGACACGGTCAATCTTATCAAGAGCCTTTTTCAAACCAAGTAAAATGTGTTCTCGCTCTTCTGCTTTTCTCAAATCAAAAAGAGATCTGCGTTTAATAACTTCCTTTCGGTGACCGATAAATTCATTCAATATTGATTTTAGAGAAAGTGTTTGTGGTACACCGTCTACGAGTGCCACAATGTTGAAATTGAAATTTGATTCAAGTTGGGTATTTTTATAAATATAATTTAAAACTTTTTCAGGATGTGCTCCATTTTTCAAATCAATAACGATTCGAATATCATTTGTGGATTCATCACGCAAACCTTTTATGCCGTCCAACTTTTTTTCTTGAACAAGTTCAGCAATAGCCATTATTAGATTTGCTTTGTTTACACGAAATGGAATAGAAGTAATAATAATCTGAAACATTCCACCTTTCGTTTCAATTATTTCTGCTTCACCACGACAAACGACACCTCCTCTACCTGTAGAATAAGCATGAAGCATGTCTTTATAACCATAAGCAATACCGCCTGTAGGAAAATCAGGACCCTTGATGTATTGCATCAAATCTTCGGTAGTAGCATCTTCGTTCTCAATTAAATACGTAGTAGCATCTACAACTTCAGCTAAATTGTGTGATGGGATATTTGTCGCCATACCAACAGCGATACCCAATGTTCCATTTAAAAGCAACATAGGAACACGAGCAGGTAAAACAATTGGCTCCTTTCTTGTCTGATCATAGTTTGGACGAAAATCAACTGTCTCTTTTTCTAAATCACTTAATAGCTCATTAGATACTTTGGACATTTTTGCTTCCGTATAACGCATAGCAGCAGCATTGTCTCCATCGATAGAACCGAAGTTACCTTGACCAATAACCAATGGATAACGATAAGAGAATTCTTGTGCCATACCAACCATAGAATCATAAACAGCAGTATCTCCATGAGGATGATATTTTCCCAACACATCTCCGACTATTGCAGCAGATTTTCTGAAACGTGCAGTCGATGTCAGACCCATTTCACTCATGCCAAACAAAATTCTTCGATGAACTGGTTTTAGACCATCACGAACATCAGGCAAAGCACGCGCAGTAATAACTGACATGGCGTATGCCAAATATGACTCTTTCATTTCAGTCACTATATCTACTGGTATTGTATTTTCTTTTTTTGGTAATTCCTCTACTTTATCCTCAGATTTTTTCGCCATATTAATTAATTTTAGTTATCAATTTTAGTATTTGTAATATCATCTTTTAAAACAGTAAATGGTTTAAGGTCTTGTTTGATTTTCACTTTAGTATCATTACTGGTAATAGAAGTTCCTAATGTATATATCCAAATTATTATCAAAATGATTGCACCAGCGAAAGTAAAAATATGTAAAATGTGCCTCCTTTCTTCTTCTGGTAAACCTCTTAAACGATGAATTGTTTTTCTCATAATTTTTTTAAATTAAACTGCTGATAAAACTATTACATCACCCTCTTTACCTTCCAAATCTTTTCGTTTCAATGTAAGCTTGTCTACTACTTCTGCTTTTTCTTCACCAATTTCTTTTAAGAAAGATTTCAATGTGTCGCTGTCATAATCCATAGGGATGATCAATCTTGGTTCAAGTGATGAAGCAAGTTTGGCTGATTCTTTCACATTGAATGTTCCCTTTCCACCAACTGGAATAAAAAGAATGTCTGGTTCAGATATTTCTTCACGAGCTTCTTTGGAAAGTGCGACATCAGAAAGTGCGCCTAAGAATGCAATACTAATATTATCAATCGAAAGTAAATAAATAGTATTGATATATTTTTTACCGCCTATTTCTGCATTTGAAATCAAACCTTTTATAAAAATATCTTTAACTTCATAATCTCCAGGACCAGAAACAACAAATGGCTCACGATCTCCATGAGATAATTGTTCGATTCCATTGTAGTCTGGATGGTTCGTAGTGGTTAAGGCAAGGTCTGCACCAAAGTGAGCTGATATGCCACTCTTTGAAGTCTTGCTGACAGGGTTAAAAGCGACAGCCATATCGCCTTGTGTGATTTTAAAAAATTCTTTACCAAAATATGTGATTATCATTACTACTATTATATCAAATTTTCAGACAAAAACAAAACGATTCTTTCCCCTAAGCCGGGTTTAGGGGAAATTCTGGACCTTTACCTGCTTGCATTTTTATTAAAATGTAGTAGTATAAAAATACAACTTAAAACTTATATTAAAAGCAGATTTGGGGTAACACTTTTGAGGCATTTTGCTCAAAAAAACCTAAACCTATAAGTCCGCTTTCACGCGGATATTTTAGTTTTAAAGTAATTATTATGAAAAAAGAAGAAATCGTAAAAGACGAAAATGTAAATCCCGTCTTAAAATCAATAACAGACCGAAGTTCAAGCAGACCAGAAAATGAGTCTCTTGTCGAAGGTCCAGTTATATTTATCAAGAAATCATCAGTTTTTGTTGACTTGTCTCCTTTCGGAACAGGTATCATCTATGGACGTGAGTTCATAAATGCAAAAGATATAATCAAGAAAATAAGTCTTGGTGATATCGTTAAAGCAAAAGTTGTCGAAGTAGAAAACGAAGATGGTTATACTGAACTTTCCCTACGAGAAGCTAAACAAGCTCTTATTTGGAGTGATGCTGAGAAAGCTATAAAGTCAAAGACTATAATGAGTCTAGACATCAAAGATGCAAACAAAGGTGGTCTAATCTTAGAATGGCAAGGAATACAAGGTTTCTTACCAGCTTCTCAACTTAAGGCTGAACACTATCCACGAGTTGAAGATTCTGACAAAGACAAGATCTTAAAAGAATTAAAGAAGCTTGTTGGTCAAAAGATTTCAGTTACTATCATTTCAACTCTTCCAAAAGAAGGTAAACTAATATTCTCTGAAAAAGACAATAATCCAGAAGAAAAGAAAGAAATACTAAGCAAATACACAGTTGGTGATGATTTAGATTGTACAATTGCTGGTATTGTAGACTTCGGAATGTTCCTAAAACTTGAAGACGGATTAGAAGGACTTGTGCACATCTCTGAACTTGATTGGGGTCTTGTAGAAGATCCACGCTCAATGTTTAAAGTTGGTGACAAGATCAAAGCAAAAATAATCGAAATCAAAGATGGTAAAATCTCCCTTTCAATCAAAGCTCTTAAAGAAAACCCATGGAAAGAATTTGAAGGTAAATTAAAGAAAGGTGATATTATCGAAGGTGTAGTTATCAAATACAACAAACACGGTGCCTTGGTTTCTATCAAGGAAGGTGTCGCTGGACTTGTCCACAACTCAACCTTTACTTCAGAAGCAAAACTTCGAGAAAAATTAGAACTTGGAAAGAAATACAACTTCCAAATAACTCTATTTGAACCAAAGAATCATAAAATGACTTTGATTCATCTTGAATAAATAAGCTTAAACAAAAAAACCTCCATATGGAGGTTTTTTTGTTTAAGTATTTTTATGTGTTTGGATTGTTCGTATCATCCGGCAAAGTTATCTCTTCTGGTCCAACGTCTTTCATAATAGACATAACTATTTGTGCATAACGTGGCACTACAGATGGAGGATTGTATTTCTGTAATATTTCCTTTGTGGTCTTGTCGGCGTAATGTCTAGCAGTACTTGCTACATTTCCACCTAAGTGTTCACCAACAGTCTCAATAGCTTCATCTATAGAATCAAATCCAATCTTACAAGAGCCCCAACCGAATGGGTTATTTGGTGCCTTTTTGCTTCTGCACATAGATCTACCTCCAGTTGTCTCAGCAGCTGATATACCCACCAATAATCGGTAATCTAAATCATTGTCTTTAGCAACTTGTGCAAATTTCATACCCTTACCAGCTAGTGGCATATCGTGCGAACTAAAGTAAGCATCTATAGCATCAGCTTGCAATTTAAGGATTTTAGCTTCTTTATCTTCTGCTTGGTTAGGAGCAAAAAGATTCAAAGCTACAATATTTTGTTTTTGTAATAATACACTTTGCGGATTTCCGGCATTAGCATCAACATAGTTTTTTGGAAGACTTCCAATAGGTGCTGATAGAGTAATTGCTGGTAAAAGGATTAATGACTGCGCAAACTGTATTAAATTTTTATTTTGCATAATGAGCGGTTTTGCTCCGCGAACCCATAAATCCGAAAACTTCAACTTTAAGAAAAGTAGTCCTTACTTATAGCTACTAAGTGAGGACTGTCTATATACTAGCATTTTAGGAACCAAAAGTCAATAGTTAGGCAACGTTTTTTTCATATGTCAAATCGAAAATACGTTGAAAAATAAGGATATTTTCAATGTTAGTGTTTGACTAAATATGTCAAAATATGTATAATATAGATGAGGTGGACAACTTTTTAGTTCTAAAAAAATAGAGATATCAAAATTTTCTCGGGTCCTCGGTCCTCCGGGGCCCCATACCCCGGCCAGACCACTCAAAAATTTTATATCTCAATTTTTTACTTGAATTTAAATAATTTATCAGCTATCTTATAGGCCTCTCCGGCTCCCATTGTCACAAAAATGTCATCTTTTCCAAAAGTCCCCCCCGCCAAATACGCTTCAGCCAGTTCAAAATCAGTAAAAGCTATAGCCTTGTCTCCATTTTCACATACGGCTTCAGCTAGTTTGCCACTTGAAATACTTTCATCAATAGCTTCCCTAGCAAAATATATAGGAAGAAGGACAACCTTGTCTGCCCCATGAAAACATTTAGCAAAATCTGCAAACAATGCCTTAGTTCTGGTATATAAATGAGGTTGGAATACTATTGTTATTTTCTTGCTTCCCGCAGGGTAAAGCTCCCTTAATCCTAAAATACTGGCTTGAACCTCAGTCGGATGGTGTGCATAGTCGTCATATATGATAGTCCCTGCTTCTGTCACTCCTCTTTTCTCTAACCTACGCCAAGTACCCTGAAAATTGGCTAAGGTTTCTTTGGCTTTTTCAATATCAATATCTAAAATCTTTGCCACTAGAAGGGCGCAAGCTGCATTCTTTCTGTTATGTTCACCTGGAGTTAAAAGCTTAGGAATCAGATTTACTGAATCTAAGTAATCAGCAACTTTGATGTCTACCCCCATTACCACATCACTAGCCGAAACATCATTTGAATTAAAGATGACCGCTTTTCCTGTTTGTTCCACTAGCTTTCTGAAAGTGTCTTCGATATCCCCTATATCTTTATATGTTTCAAAATGATCTGCCTCGATGTTCGTAATGACTGTAATTTCTGGATGGAAGTTTAAAAAATGACGATTGAATTCATCAGCCTCTACTACTAAATATTCACTTCCCCCTTGTCTAAAATTACTATTAAACTTTTTCACAAAAGAACCGACAATGACCGTCGGGTCAATTCCTCCGTCAATCAAAACATCTGCAATCATGGCAGTCGTCGTCGTCTTACCATGTGTACCAGCTACAGCTATGACTTTATAATCTTTAGCAAAGACTCCCAAAGCTTCAAAATATGAAAGTGTTGGTTTGCCAGTATTTTTAGCTGCTTCGATAATCTCCGGACCGCGATATGGCCAAGCATCACTGTAAACATACATATCCGCTTCCGGCAATATGTCAAAGACCGTCTTTGACATTACATTAATCCCCACCTCCTTTAGTGAATCAATTGTTTTTCCTTCTTCATCATTCACTCCTGAAACCTCCATCCCTTTTGCCCGTGCCCATTTTGCCAAAGCCGAAATACCTATCCCTCCGATTCCGATAAAGTAAACCTTTTTAATTTTTTGTAAGTCTATGTTCATAAAATTATTTTATTAAAATTTCTTTAGCTTTTTTAAAAAGACCAAGCATCTCTTCAGAGAGAATAAGACCTATAAATTTATTTCTATCATCTTCTGATAGATTAAATAAATCATCTATTTTCCAAGCTTCAAAACCTTCTGATTTTCCATCTTCAATTTGTAAATCACTTATTAATCCATCATATAAATAAACATACTGAGCACGTATCGTGTTGTTTATTTTACCTGTTACCTGATCAAAGCTTTTCCTTTTCATTTTAATCAAAAAAACAAGTTTTTTAGAATCCAAATCTATCCCTGTTTCTTCTTTGCATTCCTTTATTGCTGTTTCCTCATAAGACATACCAGGTTCAACATGACCACCAACAGTAGCATCAAGTTTGTCAGGATAAGTATCTTTATCTTTTGATCTATGTTGAAAAATTATTTCACCTAAAGGGGTAATAAAGAAAACATGTATTTCGCGATGCAAAAGACCTTCTTTATGAATTTTCGAGCGAGACTCAATGCCAAGAACATTATCATTCTCGTCCACAACTTCTAATTTTTGTTCTAATTCATTCATAAATCTATTTTAACTTCTTAATTATCTTCATAAACAAATCATTTCTTTCGTATTCATTATTAAACATTCCGAATGATGCAAATGCTGGAGAGAATAAGATAATGTCTCCTTTTTTGGCATTCTTTACTGCATTATCTACCACTTGCTTCAAATGAGCGCCGACTTCATTCGGAACTTTCAAATCATAATCTTTCAATAAAATATCTGTGCCCGTACCTGGAATCAATGACACAAATTTACAACTTTTATTTACAGCCTTCACAAAGTTAGTCAAATCAAGTTTTTTATCTGAGCCACCGCAAATCAAGATGATTTTTGGCCCGAAGTCAGACTTAGGGCTAGCCCTAAGTCTGACTTCGGGCTGAGTTAACGCTTCAAGTCCTGCAATAGTTGCTTCTGGAGTTGTTGCATTATTATCATTATAAATTTTCACACCATTACATACTCGAAAAAGCTGAAGCCTACCTTCTACTCCTTTAAAATCTTTCACAACTTTTTTGATTTTTGTTATAGGTATTTTAAATTGCTTTGCCACTTCGACAGCACAAGCTAGATTCTCTCTCTGATGAGATCCGGGTACATTGAATTTCCAACTATCGACTTCTTTGGTATTCACAACTACCAACTTCCCTGTAACATCTTTTTTAGAAATTAATTTCCTCATGTCCGGACGAATGATAAGTGTATCTTTTTTTGTCTGGTTTTTATAAATACCTGCTTTGTCAGCAAAATAATCTTCCATTGAATTTTTATAATAATTCATATGGTCAGGCATGAAGGAAGTGAAAACAGAAATATTTGGAGAAATTTTAGAATCACTAAAACCTTGCAACTGCCAAGAATCAAGCTCGCAAACTAAAATGTCGTGAGCTTTGCTTGTTCCGAGCGACGTCGAGGAAACTTTTTTCAAAAGTGGCAAAGTTGCTACACCACGAATATTTCCACCAATGTGAACATTTCTGTCTTTAATACATTTTGAAAGGATCTCGTAAATAATCGTCGTCGTCATGGATTTTCCTCTCGTGCCTGTGACTCCAACGATTTTTACTTCTGGTGCACATTTAGCAAAAAGTGAAACATCCATTTCAATTGGAATATTATTCTTCTTTGCTTCTTCTATATAAATAGAATCCATAGGCACACCAGCTGCCTTTATGATCATATCTCTATTTCTAAAATCTTCCAATCTATGTTCACCTAGTACAAATTTTATTTTTCCTGCCCTGAGCGTAGTCGAATGGGTGAATTTAGACAAAGCCTTTACTGAATTTGCTAATTGCTCTTCTGTTTTTAAATCAGTCACGATAAGCTCTGCTCCGCATTCAGCCAAGAACTTCGTATAACCAAGCCCTCGTCCCAAAAGCCCCAAACCCATAATTGTAATTTTCTTCCCCTTAAAAAGTTTTTTATAATCAGCCATAGATTGATATTAACACAAAGCTTTTTTTAATTCCTCCATATCATCAAAATGATTTTTAACCCCTTTTATTTCTTGATAGTCTTCATGACCCTTACCAGCAAGTAAAATTATGTCCCCTTTTCCTGCCAATTTTACAGCCTCTTGTATCGCTTCACGGCGATTCGCAATACTTTTTATTTTCGCAACTTCTGCCATAGATAAATCAGTTTTCATTTCAGCAATAATTTTTTCTGGATCTTCATTACGTGGATTATCAGAAGTGAAAATAGGAATATCAGAAAGCGTAGCTCCTATTTTGCCCATAATACGACGCTTTAGTGGGTCACGATCACCACCACAACCAAAAACACAAATAACTTTTGCATTTTTTTCTTTTATTTCGTTAATTGTTTTCAAAACTTTCTCTAATGAATCTGGAGAATGAGCATAATCTACTATACCCATCACACCACTATCCGAAACAAAATGCTGAAATCTTCCTGTCGGTGGTTCTATATTTTCTAAAATTTTCGCTACTTCATGTATATCAAAACCAAGCAATTTACAAGCACTCCAAACTGCCAATAAATTATAAGCATTAAATTTTCCTAAGAGATTTGATTTTACATGCTCCATGTTAAACAAAAGCTCCAATCCATTAAAATCAAGATTTAAAATAGTAGCTTCAAAATCCAGCCCTCTTTCCCCGAAACCCGGTTTAGGGGAATTTCCCCTAAACCGGGTTTCGGGGGAATCAAATCCATAAAAATACTTCTTTGCTTTTATTCCTTCTGTCATCATTAATCCATGTTCTTCATCAGCATTTGAAAGTGCAAAGGCACTTGCAGGCAACATTTGAAAAAATTTCTTTTTAGTAAGAAAATAATTTTCCATACTTTTATGATAATCTAAATGGTCTTGAGTTAAATTCGTGAAAATTCCACCAACAAAATTTATTCCCGCCACTCTCTTTTGATCAAGTGCATGTGAAGAAACTTCCATAAAAACATACTCGCAATTATCTTTTACCATTTCGGCAAAAATTTTAGTTAAAGCCATTTTATCTGGAGTAGTTGATGTTCTAAGATCCATTTTTAACTCTTTTTCATTAGACATAATATTGGTAGTACCGATAAAACCAGCTTTATGACCAAGAGCTATTGCTGTCCTATATAGGAGAGTCGCTGTAGTTGTCTTTCCATTTGTACCTGTCACTCCAACAATTTTCAATTTTGACGCAGGATTACCATAACGATATTTTGCGACCTCAGATTTTATTTGCCATTTTATTGTTTTAAGTTTTTTAACGATTTTTTTCATTTATAAAGTATATCACAATTTATTTTACTAATTTTAATATGGATTCTACATGCTCACGTGAATTTGAAATTCTTGGCACTTTACCTTGAGCATTTAATTTATTTTTACTTTTCATCCACTCATAAAAAGTCCCTTCGGGGATACTGTGAATAATTGGTTTTTTCAAAACCACATCATTGACTCTGCGTGAAGCATAATCACCATTCTCTTTTATCAAAGCTTCATCAACAAGATTTTTAAATTTTTCTAAATCACCTGGACTTTTACTAAATTCAATAACCCATTCATGACTTCCTCTACCTTCTTTGTCAGGCTCAGTAGCGCACATTGTAAAATTTGTTACTTGAGCATTTGTTCCAAGTGATGCAAAAGAAATCGCATGCTCTACATTCTCCATTGTTATTTCTTCGTCATAAACATTTAAATATTGTTTTGTGCGTCCTGTTATTTTTAATCTGTATGGAGAAAAAGAAGTAAACATAATAGTGTCACCTATTACATAACGCCAAAGACCAGCATTGGTTGTAATCACAATTACATAATTCACATTCAATTTAACTTTTCTTATCGTTATTGCTTCATAAATTCCACGCTCATATAATTCAACTGGAATAAATTCATAGAAAACTCCATAGTCAAACATTAGCCTCATTTCCCCTGGCCTTTTAATATCATCTTGAATTGCAAAATATCCCTCAGAGGCATTGTAACTTTCAATATATTTTATTCCCTTGTCTTTAAATAATTCATCAAAAATCGCACGATATGGTTTAAAGGAAATTCCACCATGCATGAAAACTTCCAAATTTGGCCAAACTTCAAAAATCGATTCCTTACCTGATTTTTCTAAAACTTTTTTTATAAATGCCAACGTCCACATCGGCACACCGACTATAGCTGTGATATTTTCTTTCGTTGCTAGATCACTTATCTCTTCTATCTTTTGTTCCCAACCAGTTTTGAGTGCAAGCTCGGGCCCTGGAAAACGAAACCATTGAGCAAAATTTGGTAAATTTTTTGTTAATATTGCTGACACATCTCCTACTTCAATATTTTCATTTTCAGGAAATGGATAAAAAGTTCCACAAAGTGATAATACTTTTCCAGAAAAAAGATGAGTATCTGGATTACTTCTTAAATAAAAAGTGATTAAATCTTTTCCACCTTTGTAGTGACATCTCAAAAGTGCCCCTTCTGACATCGGTATGTATTTACTATCAGCTGTAGTGGCAGATGACTTTGTAAAATAATGAGTTTCCCCTGGCCATAAAATATCTTTTCCTCCTAGCATCATTTCTCTAATGTCTTCTTTTAAGTCATCATAATGTGCGATAGGTACATTTTTCTGAAAAGATTTTATTGTTTGTATTTTTTTAAAATTATGTGTTTTACCAAACTTAGTTTCTCTTGCCCTTGAGACAAGACGAAAAAGCACATAGCGTTGCAATATGCTTGCCTGAGTATCATTTAGTTCTAATTGTGCTGTTCGTATAAGCACAAAGTCCCGAAAGAAAAAAGATAATGGATCGATTTTCATAAAATTAATTACTTGGCTTAATTAGAATTTCTTGATCTATCTTTTTAAATCTTTCAATTTCTTTTCCTTCGAAAATTATATTTTCTAAAAACATATGTTTTGGCCGAGCCCAAATAACACCATCTTCTAAGTGCATATAGATAACCATATGTTCCATTGATTCACTGTGTATAGCCTCGTAAAGAACTCGAACTTTAGTTCCTTTGTAGTGCATATAATATCCACCAATCTCTAAACTTTTCATATATT
>JBAXEA010000014.1:0-15431 GCA_037140655.1 bacterium
AAATTATTTTTGAAAGTTGTTCTTGATTTAATGTCCAAAGAAAATAACTTTGATCTTTTAATGGATCAATGCTTTTTTCTAAAGAAAAATTTGAAAAAGTACTTTCTGCTACATTTTTTATATTTTTTGCATAATGTCCAGTAGCCACATAGTCAGCCCCCATAGATAATGCCTTTTTTAAGAAGACACCAAATTTTACTTCCTTATTACACATCACATCTGGATTCGGTGTACGGCCAGCCTTGTATTCAGAAATCATATAATCTGCAACTTCATTTTTGTAAACATCTTCAAAATCAAATGTTAGAAATGGAATATCTAAATGCGCACAGACACGCATGGCATCAAGCCTCTCTTCTTCTTCATTGCAAGCTATAAATTCCGGATGCCAAGTCTTGATAAAAACACCAACGACATTATATCCTTGGTCTTTTAATATGGCTGCAGAAACAGAAGAATCCACACCGCCTGACATGCCGACAAATACGGTTTTATTTTTATCACCGCAAACTTTTTTCATATTTTGATTCTATAGGGACATCAGTTTTTTGTAAAGCTCATATGTAGCCCTGGCATCTGAAAGTGCGCTATGTGGGCGTTCATTTTTTATATCAAAATGTTTACACATTTCTCTCAATGAAAAATGATCAATATCAGGATTGTCGTGCATTTTTGCCCAAACCATAGATACAGTATCGAGCTTGTGATAATGCATACTATTTTGTAATTTTAATTTAGTAAAAGTATAATCTAAAAATCCTGCATCAAAAGCCACATTGTGTCCTACCATAATACAACTCTTAACTTTTTCTAAAAAAATTTTCATGGCTTCTTCTAATTCATAAGCTGCCATCCAGTCTTCATTATTATAATGATTTACTTTCAGAGCTACACTGTCTGCGGTTTCAATATGTTCTGGTTTTATTTTAAATTCAAATTCTTCAATAACTTTTAATTTACTATCCGTCAAAACACAACCAACTTCAATAATCTCATGTTCAAAAACATTTATTCCTGTGGTTTCTATATCTATAAAAGCAAAATTGTGTTTTCTCATTTTAAATAAAGTTTTTTATTTTTTTTATGTTCAGCAAATGTACTAGCATAATGAATCATTCCATTTTTGTCATGTAGATAATATAAATAATTTGAAGCTACTGGATTTATGGCTGCTTTTATGGCTTCTACTCCTGGATTGCAAATTGGATTTTCAGGCAAACCCTTTGTTTTATAAGTATCTGGTGCGGCATCGACTTGTAGGGGCATACCCTTATTAATTCTATTCCATAAAATTCCAGAAATAATTCCTCTGTCGTTATCACCTTTCGCTTCTCTTTCTATAATTGAAGCCATTGTTATTATTTCCTTTTCAGTTTTTCCAGATGCCATAATACTTGGTAAGATGGGCTTTATTTTTTTATTAAAATTGTCACTCATATACTTAACTACATCTTGTTCATTGTCTGTCGTAAAGAAAAAATATGTATCAGGGAAAAGATATCCTTCTTTATTTTCTGTTTGTTTTAGAAAATCATATGCATTAAAGTTTTTCAACTTGGTTGAAACCAAATCACGAATTTGTAAAATATCATAACCTTCAGGAATGGTTATTTTAATTGGGGCCAAATGACGATCTTTTCTAGCTATTCTTCTTGCAACTTCGAAAACTGGTAATTTATTTTCAAATAAATAATCACCTTCGGCTATATGATTCTCTCCACCATATATATCGACAAAAGCTTCAAATAAAACTTTCGAACGAATAACTTTTTTATTTTTTAAGTCTTGTGAAATATCTTTTAATGTTTCACCTTTATCTACACTCAAAACTGCATGATCAGGAAAATTATCTGGTGCTGTAAATAAAAATACATAAGAAAGAATTATAAAAATAATAAGAAAAAAAACTGATATAATAACATTTCTTATAAAGGAACTATTTTTAGGAGAATTTATTTTTAATTCTTCATTGTCAGATAAATTTTCCATATATTACAAAGGTAGATTTGTAGGAGGAGCAGCCTCTTTTGATTCGATACGTTCTAATGTTGGAACCTTTAGGATCTGACCTGGGAAGTGCCATATGGTTGCTAATTCTTCTACATTCAACACAACAGTTTCAGGATGAAAATATGGTCGCAAGAATATTGAAAGTGGCCAAAAAATAGTATGTTTATTATATAAATGATGTCTCATTGGTAAATGAAAGAAAGCTCTCTCTTTATATTCAATGAGCATTCTGTTTGCTAAAATTCTAACTGTATTTTTTGATGCTGTGAAAAATCCACTGTATGCATCACCCTGTGTTGCATTATGTCTCCAGAATTCATTTAAAAATGGATTTGCATATTGTCTAAAAATCAAACGAATATTTCTAGAATTATTTGTTCTAGTTCCTAATGGAAATATTTCTTTCTTTGCAACATAACAAACTCTAATGCCTGTATCAAAACCAAGTTTTGTCATTTTTCCATTTATCCCTTTTATAACAGGATCAAGATATGCCGGAGAACGTATTTCTGTCGTAACACTTTTATCTAGACTTAACTTTTGAGACGTAAATGGTTTCAATACTTTATCTAACTGTGCTTTTGCTTCTTCTACCCAATCATGATATCCACCATGATGACTTTTGTATTTTTTCTTAGATGGAGTGATGACAATTTGCATCCACATTTGTTCTCCTTTTTGTATGGAACCAAAAAGTTCAATAACTGGAGAAATAGGATCAACTTTAAATTCTTCTTTTGGATCTTTATCTAAACCAAAATCAACATAAGTCTTAACAGGATATGCTTCTGGCTTTCTCAATTTGAATTCACAACCCCACAGATTCCACTCACCCTCAGGTGTAATAGCATCAATTGCTGCTGTATAGTCTTCAGTAATTTTTACTTGAGCTTGAGGATATTGAGCGTACATTTGTGTCTCAATCAAATCCTTAATACGTGATGGTGTACGAATATAAAAATGGACTTGCCCATCTATGGATGCAATTTCAAGTGAATACCAAAACCAAACGGCACCTTGCCAGTATTCTTCCATTCCACCCTTTTCACTCCAGTGATAAAGAGCATTAGTGAAAAAAAGTTCCATACCCTTAGGAGATCTTTCAACATCTCGTGGTGGAATGATTTCAAGCATTACCCAATCAATACCAGAAATAAAATCTTGTCTTATATAATGCACCCACATTTTCCACGCAAAATAACCCAGCAAGATAGTTGCGGCATATGGCGACAAAAAATATAAGACACTTAAAGCAAAACCAAATACTGAATTAAACATTACTTACATTTTAATACAAAAATGCAAAAATAAGAAGCAAATATTTGGGGAAAGGACTTAGGCTAGAGTATATAGTCCGTTTTTATTTTTCTTAAAGTATTTTGAATTAGCTAAATTAACTAAAATAGTATTTTTCTTGAAATATCTCTCCTTCATTACTTTCTCTGCTACTTGTTCTTTAGTAAGTGGTCCTTCTCTTTTTAATATATCTTTTATTACTTCTCGAGCTATACCAACTTTATATCCCCATTCAGAAAGAGCGTACATACCACGTCCAACTAGAACGAATCTTGAATCTTTAATAAGTTCATTGTGACAAGTTGCATAATGGATTTTTTTACCGAAAGTTTTTGTTATTGCATCTGCAACTTCTCGGAAATGCATAGGAGAACCATGTCTTCTCATAACTAAGAAAGCATAATCTTTAACTCCTCGTGTTCTGATATTTGGTGAAGTTGATTTTCCCCATTCTCCAAGAGGATTCTTGGAAATTGTCTTTGACATAGAAAGCCATCTCTTAGCTATCTCATCATTTTTGTATTGTTCAGAAACATCTTTCATTTGTTCGAAAAATCTTTCAATCATTTCAGCTTCCAAAACCAAATCCTCATCATTAAGACTTGAATAAAGTTTCTTTAAGGAATCATGAACTTTGTTTGCAGTTTCATCATCAACACTCCAGCGAACTTGAAAATGATCATCTTCTCGGTGTTTCTTAAATACATCACCTAATACAAGAAAGAAGTGAACATGATTTTGTGTTGCCTTGTCTTTTGATACATGTGAAAGTAAATCATTTTCTGCAACAACACCACCCAATGAATGAATCAATTGTTTCAACTCATCAAAAACAGCTTGCTCGTTTTTATAAGCTTGAGATTTTTTTATTAGAGCTAAAGCAACTTCTTCAATTTGTCTTACTCTTTCACGAGTTATGTTATATTTCTTTCCAATTTCTTCAAGAGTTTTTCTTTCAGCATCACCATTTAAGCCAAAACGATTCATGATGACATCGCTTGCTCTGTCTTGTAAGTGTGAAGTAATTTTTTTTGTAACTTGTTTTGGTTTAAATGAAATTGTTGACATGTTTTTTATAAATGCGGCCTACAGTTTTCATGCAGGCAAGTTAATAATTTAATTAATCTAATTTATACCTACTAATTATACACAGACTTTAACTAATGTCAAATTTTTAAGCTCTTAATTCCTCCCTTCTCTGTTTGCTCTTGTCCTATCAAGCTCAGTTAAAAATTTCTTTCTTAATCTTACTGATTTTGGAGTTATTTCTAAGTATTCATCATCGTTCATAACCTCCAAACCTCGTTCTATGCTTAAAATAAAGGCTGGTTTTAGATAGGTAGCTTCATCAGTACCTGAAGCTCTCATATTTGTAAGTTGTTTTCCTTTAGTTGGATTTACAGACATTTCATCACCTTTTAGTACATTTCCCACAACCATACCCTCATAAACCTCTGTACCGTGTTCTATAAACAGTAAACCTCTCTCTTGCAGATTAGCTAGTGCAAAAGCTACTGCTTTTCCGGCAACCATTGAGGCCATTGAACCGTACTCTTTTCTTTTTATTTCACCTGCGTATTCTTTGAAACCGACAACTTGTGAAGACATGATTCCCTCACCTTTTGTATCCACAATAAATTCACCACGGTAACCAAGCAATCCTCGAGTTGGTATTTCAAAAACAATTCTAGCTATGCCATGCTTCTCAGACATATGTTTCATAATTCCTTTTCTCTTACCAATTTTTTCTATAACAATACCAGAAGACTCCATCGGCACATCGATAACCAATTCTTCATATGGTTCTGTCTGAATTCCGTTTTCTTCTTTGATAATTACTTCTGGTTGAGACACCTGCATTTCAAATCCTTCTCTTCTCATATTTTCCAAAAGAATTGCAATGTGAAGTTCTCCACGTCCGTATACTTTGAAAAAACTTGGACCCGAAGTTGTACCTTGGTCTGGAGAAAAATCTACATGAAGACCAACGTTCATTTCTAATTCTTTTTCAAGTCTTTCTTTTATTTGTCTTGAAGTAACATATTTTCCTTCTTTTCCTGCAAATGGAGAATCATTAACTAAAAAGTTTAGAGAGATGGTTGGTTCATCGATTCCAATATGTGGCATTTGCTCAACTGTCTCATCTTCACAAATAGTTTCTCCGATATAAATGTCTGGAATTCCTGCAATTAAAACGATATCACCTGAAGTTGCATTTGAAACTTCTTTTCTAGCAATACCTTCAAATGTAAATAATTTAGTTATCTTACCTTGTCTTGTACCATTTTCTCCTTTCACAAAAAGTTGACTCGGAGAATTAATCTGACCAGAATAAATTCGAGCAACAGCAAGTCTTCCTAAGAAATTATCATAACCCAAATTAAAAACCTGAGCAGACATTTTCTTATCAGCATCTTTTGAAGCAGGTGGAACTTCTTCTAAGATCATATCGAGTAGTGGTGTTAGATCTTTTGAATCATCAGTCAAATTCTTTTTAGCAATTCCATCACGTCCAATAGCATAAACTGTTTTAAAATCTATTTGTTCTTCAGTAGCACCTAATTCAAGGAATAGTTCTAAGATTTCATTATGTGCACGATCAGGATCAGCTGCTTTTTTATCAATTTTATTTATAACTACTATTGGCTTAAGCCCTAACTCTAAAGACTTCTTCAGTACGAATCTAGTCTGAGGCATAGGTCCTTCAACTGCATCTACAAGCAAAAGAACTGAATCAATAGCCCGCAACACACGCTCAACTTCAGAACCGAAATCAGCGTGACCTGGAGTGTCTACTATGTTTATCTTAGTATCTTTGTAATATATTGAAGTATTTTTTGAGTAAATAGTAATACCACGCTCCTTTTCAAGGTCGTTTGAGTCCATAGAAACTCCTTCAGCCAAGCCACCATTTTGTTGCATTAAAGCATCAGTAAGTTTTGTTTTACCATGGTCCACGTGTGCGATAATTGCGATATTTCTGATTTCCATAAAAAATTCTTTTTCGTTAAATTAATTAAAAAAAGCCCCTTGGCTTTAATTTAATAATAACATACTTTCCCAAAAACCACAAATATACATACACCTTATAGTGTATGTACGACAATAAAATCTAATTAATCATCATTTTCACTATCATCGCCAGAATTTCTTGAGACTTGTCCAGCAGTTGAAGCTGAGCTGGCTTTTATTTTTTGCACATTTTGATCTATAGTTTTTTGATCAATCTTTTGATTCAAATCTCCTACATAGTCTTGGGCCAGCATATTATTCGCACCACCTGAATGCGGACTTCCTTGCCCACCTTTAGTATTAAATGCTTGGGTTGACTCCTTTCCACAATAATTTGTGATATTTCTTGATCCACCCGGATGAGAGGATGCATAACCTGAGATATCGTAAACTTTATTATTTACAATAATCCAACAATCATTAACTGTATTATGCTTTGCAACTTCAATAGTATTTAGCGTTTTAATACCAGTAGAAACCAGTGTTGGAATATCAGCTGTTTTGTCAGCTGTCTTGTTTGTATTTGTATTGTTATTGTTATTTTGAAAAAAAACCAATCCAGCTGTTAGAATAGCTGAAACAACACAGAAAAAAATAAATAATGATATACCTGTAAATTTCTTCATAAAAAATTAAACTCTTCAAAATTAATATTACTTTCATCGACTCCATTTGTAATAAATTGATCCACGAGTGCCTTCATAAAAGGAGGTGGTCCACAAAGATAAATATCTTTATCTACTATTCCATTGGTTAATTTACTTATTCCATCTGCACTGATTCTTCCCTGTTCTTTTGAATACCAAGTTATTAAATGGAACTTTGAATTCTTTATCGTGGCAATTTTTAATTCACCTAGAGAAACAGCCTCAGTCGCATCATTTAAACAATAAAATAAGTAAATATCGTTTTCGATATTGTTCAAACTTTTTGCCATACTTAAAAATGGTGTTATACCTACTCCTCCAGCCAACCATATTTCTTTTTTATTTTTTCTATTTTCAAAAAATTCTCCAAATGGGCCTTCGACTTTTGCTTTCATGCCAACTTTTACATTACCAAGCTTGCTAGTAAAATCACCCAGGAATTTAACTGTAATTTTAATATTTTTTTCTTGACTGGCTGATGATATCGAAAATGGATGAGGCTCAGAACTGACACCATCACTCAGAAATTTTATAAAAATAAATTGTCCTGGATAAAATTCCATCACTTCTTTCGTTGGCTCTAATTCTATTTCAATAACATTTGGATTTAGCATTGTCACATTCTTAACAGTAAATTCAAAATCCTTATCAAAAAATATCCTTAAAAATGATCTATAAAATCCAGAGATAAGGCCAAGTATTGAAAAGAATAAAATATAAGTTCTTAAAAACAAATCTCGTGAAATATCACTACTTACTATTAAGGTATGCCCTATAGCAATAACAAAAACGAGAACCATGAACTTATGTGAAAATCTCCAAATGTTGTATTTAATTTTAAAATACAAAGTTATAGATAAAAGAACTATCATTCCCAAAAGTGCAATTATTCCAAAAGTATTTGCAATATTTGATCCAGGTAATAAGAATAAAGCTGCATCATAAAGTGAAGTACTAATATATTTAACAACTAAAAATAATGGGTGAAACAAAAGTAATGAAAACGAAAGAGAGCCCATCCATTTATGGGCATTATAAAAATGGTGTAAGCCTTTAAAGAATCTATCGAAAAATATTGATCTATTACTTATGACTAAATTCAATGCAAACAAAATCATTCCAAGCAATCCTGTAATTTGTCCCAAACTTGTCATTGTCGAATTAAAATCAGAAAATCGTAAAGACATTGGCTCTAAAAAAGCCCACCTAGCAATCGGCATTAAACTTAAAACAGCTAAAACTATTATTGGAAAATATTTCTTAAAGTTAATTTTCATATTTGCAATTATACTACAAAAACCTGCTTAACGCAGGTTTTTGTAATTTCGAAAATGTAATAAAAATTATTACTTCATGCAAGCTGCTTTTGCAGTAGTGAAATCAGTTCCTGCTTGAGTCTTTGCTGTTCTTAAAGCAGTTCTAGCTGCCTTTAGAGCATCCTTCTTTGCAGTTTTGTCTGTCAAAGTATTAGCACTTTTTACAGCTGCTTGATAAGTTGTATTAGCTGCCTTTACAGCATCTGTTTTTGCTTTTGTTGCAGTTGCAATACAAGCTTTTTGTGTTGCTGTTAATTTTGGAGCCTTTTTTGCACCCTTATTATCAACTTTATTTTCTACTTTTGGAGCACCTGTTCCTGCTGGTGGATTTGTAACAGTTGTATCTGCTGCAAAAGCGACAGAAGAAAGCATTAACATTCCAACAAGAGAAGCACCTGCTAACATTTTAAATTTTGTCATAATATTTTAAAAATTAAATTACGTTTAATAGTAACCTAATAATGATCATTTTTTATATTTAATTCGACCTTTGAAAATATTATATTTTATGAAAATGAAGATTTAATGAAGAAATTAAATCCACTCGTATTTTTTTATGAACCACATTTTTAGTGATTGAGTAATTACAAAATATAAGATTATTCCAATAAACAATAGTCCGAAATAAAGTGGAGGTAATGCTACAAATTGAAATACTCCAGCAAATGGTGAAAATGGTAGATATATTCCAAATGCAATTACACATAATGTAGAGATGATAAGTGGTTTACTTGCCCAGCTTTGCAAGAATGGAATTTTACTTGTTCTGATTATGTGCACTATTAAAGTTTGAGTTAGTAAAGATTCAATAAACCAACCTGTATGAAACAAAGCGGGATTACTCCAAGCATGAAATACGTAAAGCATGACAAAGAATGTAGCATAGTCAAACAAAGAACTTATCGGACCAAAGAAAATAATAAATCTTTTAATATTTTTAAAATTCCATTTTTTTGGTTTCAGTAAATGATCTTCATCTACTTTATCTGTAGGTATGGTCATTTGTGAAAAATCATAAAGCATATTATTCGTAAGAATTTGTATCGGCAACATTGGCAAAAATGGCAAGAAAATACTTGCACCTACTACAGAAAACATATTTCCGAAATTAGAGCTAGCTGCCATTTTTATATACTTAATTATATTATCAAAAATTCTTCTTCCTTCTTTTATGCCTTCTTTTAACACAAGTAAACTCTTCTCAAGCAAGATCAAATCGGAAGATTCTTTAGCAATATCTGCAGCAGTATCGACAGAGATACCTACATCAGCAGCGATAAGTGACAATGAATCATTTATGCCATCACCTAAAAATCCGACAATGTGTTCCTTGTTACGTAAACTTTTTATTATTCTTTCTTTGTCATACGGGGAAAGTTTTGCAAAAACTGAAACTTTCTCTACTTCAACAGACAAATCTTCATCATTCAATTTTTCAATATCAGTACCAAGTAAAATTTTATCAAAAGGCAAACCAACATCAGTACAAATTTTCCTCGTTACGATGTCATTATCTCCAGTTAAGATTTTTACACTAACGCCCAAGTCTTCTAGATCTTTTATTGTCTCTGCCACACTCTGTTTTGGAGGATCAAAGAAAGCTAAAAAACCAACAAAAGTAAGATCTTTTTCATCATCACTTGAAAATACTTTTTTATCTTTATCTACTTCTTTATAAGCTACAGCAATAACTCTAAAGCCTTCACCGTTCAATTCTTTCTCAATTGTTATCTTTTTATCTTCACTAAAATCATTTAATGAAATAATTTGTCCGTCCATCAAAACATTTGTGCAGGAATTAAAAATTTCTTCGACTGCTCCCTTGCATACAAAAATATTTTTATCCTTATTTTCAGAAACAACGACTGACATCTTTCTCCTATTGTAGTCAAAAGGAATTTCATCTACTTTATTATAATTTACTATTTGTAGTTTTTCTCCGGCTTCTTCATGTCTTAGGATTGCATCATCGATAATATCATTTAATCCTGCCTGAAAATAACTATTCAAATAAGCATAATGCAAAGACTGAGAACTTTCTTTGCCATTAATATCTAAATGTTTTTCTAGGACGATTTTTCCTTCAGTTAGTGTCCCTGTTTTGTCCGTACATAAAATATCCATTACACCTAGATTTTCAATCGCATCTAAATGTTTTACTATTACTTTATTTTTTGACAATATCAATGCACCTTTTGAAAGATTCACTGCTACTATAGTAGGTATCATCTCAGGTGCTACTCCGACAGCCACAGCAATTGCAAACAAAAATGCTTCAAACCAATTACCTTTAAAAATTCCATTTAAAAGAAAAACAGCTGGCACCATCACAGCCATGAATTTCAACATTAGCATCACAAATCTTTTTAATTCTTTATTGAAATCAGAAACATGTTCTGAACTATCCATATCATATGCAATACTACCTAAATATGTTTTCTTTCCAGTATTTAAAACTATTGCAGTAGCCATTCCACTTTCTACACTTGTTCCAAAGAAACATAAATTACATAATTCCAATAAATTTTTCTTTTCTAAATCTTTTTCCTCTACATGCTTTTCAACTGGCAAAGACTCTCCTGTAAGCATGGCTTGATTTACAAAAAGATCTTTTGATGAAATCAATCTTATGTCTCCTGGAATAATAGTTCCGGAATAAAGTTCTACAATATCTCCAGGAACAACTTCTTTTGAAAGAACTTCAACTTTTTCACCATTACGAATTACTGTTGTTTTTGTATGTATAATTCCCTTTAATTTATCCGCAGCAATAGATGCCTTAGTCTCCTGATAAAAATTTAAAACAATACTAAGAAAGACCATCAAAAGTATCACGGCAAATGCTTTATGGTCTCCTATTAAAAAAGAAACTGCAGCTAAAGCTGACAAAAGTAAATTTAACGGATCCTTTGCAATTTTAAAAAATTTAACAAAATGATTTGTTTTTTTCTCCTCTGAAATTGTGTTGTAGCCAAAAGTTTTTAATCTATCTGCAACTTCCCTGTCATTCAATCCTTTTTCACGAGAATTTAATACTTTGAAAGCAAAGTCGTTATTATTTTTAGAAAAATTTAGAAGTTTATCAAAAAGCTCTTTTTTAATAGAATCTAAAACATTTACACTTTTTCTATTTTTAATAAAAATATTTTTTAGCCAATCCATATTTGTATATTATATGTTAAACACGTTCATGTGTCATCTTATTTACATACTTCCAAGAATAATATGAAGCAGTTATAAATATAAAAAATATTATAGTGGTGATATACGCATCTAAGTGACTAACTGGTTTATAAAATATATTAGCGATATCATTTAAAATAAGTTTTGGTTGAAAAAAAATGTCCCAACTATTCCATCGTAAAAATCTTCCTAAGTAAATTCCAAAACTAGAAAGTAATATAATTAACACCATCGCAATATTTGTTTTATTTTTATTCCAAAAAGATAATAATATTTTCTCAATATGAAAAAGCGAGTAAATTCCTAAATACATACCTATCCAAGCACAAGAAAACAGCAAAAAAATATCTAACCACGCAGGGACAAGTGGATTTATGCCCAAATGAATAATATCAGAAGCTAAATATGGAGCATTTGGGAAAAGCAAAAGCCAGAAAACCAATCCAAATATTAAAACTATTTTATTTATTTTTTCTTTATTACTATATTTTAATAAATTGGCACTAAGTAAATAAGGCAGGAATGCTAGAAATACATTCCAAATAAGATATATAAAATAACTTGAGTCATACCAAACAGTAAAACCAAAAACTAGCACAATTACTAGTATTACAAAAATACGTATTTGTTTCGGCAAGGTAACCTTATATTTACTCACATTAAAAGTATACCAAAAACTGTTCAATTTTAATACGCCTCAGCCCTAAACCGGGTTTAGGGCTGAGTTTCTATAATGAGTCCAACCAGTCAAAAAACTTTTTTTCTTGTATTAAATACTTTTTCCAGATCTTTTTTAAAAATCTTTTAATTATTCCCCACCAGCCAGATGCAAGCATAAATACACGAATCACAGCAAAAACAGCCCCGGCTAGGCTCAACAAAACACAGAATAAAAAAACTTTAAAGTTAAAAAAATAAATTATAGCTATAGCGAGTATTGCAATAAATGATATTGGTCCCATGCGCGTATTATACCAATTTTAAGAAAATAAAAAACCTCGACAAGCGAGGTTTAAAAATAAATTTCTTAAAATTTTAATATTTTAATTACTAGAAAAACTTTCACATTTTATATAAGCTATAGGCCTGTTCTCCCAAGAATTAAGCCCAAGCCATAGATAGCCATGGTATATTTTGTCTTTTTCAACACAAATATACAACACATAACGTGGGCCACCTGGATATCCATTTTCAAAAATTGTTCCTGGAAAAATTCTAAAAATTGGTTGTTGCTTATTATGATTTTCTTTAAATCTTTCAGCAATCAAATCTTTATTATTCCAAAAAGCTACAAATGCATAAGCATCTAGTGGTACTTCATTTTCTGATACAGATTTTATATATTCTTCTCCATTTGCTTTAACTTCATCTGAAGGAAATTTAAATAAAACCTTTTCAATATCTATCTCTGATAGAGTAGAAGAAAGATTATTCTGTTCGGCAATATTCCATTTTGTGCCTTCGGTTAAATAATCTTTAAAATCAATTCCTGATCGGTCAATTTTTATGACCGAAGTATTTTTTCCGTCCATATAGCATTATTTTTAATAAGAACTAAGTTTACATTTAAAAGATATCATAAATACTACAAGTGTCCAATATTTACAATATTCACAAAACAACGTGAAAATTATTCTACTTGAACGACAACATCGGTTCTTTCATTTTTAACTTTTAGAGTCAAAGCATAAAAAGCTCCTATGAAAACTACAATAGATGAAATGAGGAATACGTGCGCATATGCATTTACATCCGCTTTCAATGTTACTAGTGTTATAAATTCTTTTATTACTTGTGGAGAGTGAGAAGAAAGAGTGCTGAAACGATTTATTTTCAATACATTACTTTCAGTAGCATTGTTTAAGATTGTAGCGAAAATTGCTATACCAAAAGCTCCAGAAATATTTCGAACAAGTGCAAGAACTGATGAAGCAATACCTATCTCATGTTGATCCACAACTGAAGCGATAATATTCGTACGTTGGGCCATACCGAAACCTAAACCAAATGCCATGATAACAAGCGGAATTATCAAATCAATTGCAGACGATCTCGGATCAATACTTGTAAAAAGGAACAATCCTATAGCTGCTACAAATGTACTTATAAAAATAATATATTTTGATTTAACTTTTCCTGTAAAACTTCCACCAAGTGGTGAAGCCACCATCATAGCCACTGCCATCGGTATAAATAAATAACCACTTTCTGTAGCTGAATAACCAAGAAATGTTTGAGCAAAAATAGGAAGAAGAAAAACTCCACCCATCATTCCCATGAATACAATAAAATTGTTCACTAGTGTATTTACAAAAGCAGGAATTTTAAAGAATTTTAAATCAACAATTGGTTCTACAGATTTTTGTTCTATTTTAATAAATAAAATTAACAATACTATTGTTGCGAAATAACAAATAAGTGAAGCTGTAGAGAACCATCCCCAATCAAGACCTTTATCTAAAACAAGAACCAATGCAGAAAGTGATCCACCTAAAGTCAAAGCTCCCCACCAATCAAAATGTTTAGTTTTTGTTTCAGATGTTGATTCATTAATGAAACGCATAGCCATCAAAATACCAACAATACCAATCGGCAAATTAATCAAAAAAACTGATTGCCAACCAAAAGTATCGATAAGTGGTCCACCAAGAAGTGGTCCAAAAACTACCGCAGCAGCAAAAGATGATGACCAGATTCCAAGTGCTTGAGCTCTTTCTTTTCCTTCTTTAAATGTGACTGCAATAATAGCCATAGCAGTCGGATAATCGGCACTTGCAGCGATAGCTTGAATTACTCGAAAAACAATCATTGAAGAAAGATTCCAAGCAAAACTAGCAAGCACTGAACCGAGAATAAAAATAGAAAAACCAAAAATATAAACCTTTTTTCTTCCAATTGTATCACCTAACTTTCCCCAAATAGGTACGAAAATAGCATTCGCTAAAATATATGCTGTAGCAATCCAACCAGCCGAGGAAACTGTAATTCCAAATGAACTAATTATTTTTGGTAAAGCAAGGTTAACGATAGTACCATCTAATCTTCCAAGAAAAGTACCTATAATAACGGTGCCCAAAATCCACCAGCGTAAATTTTTATCATTTACTTTCGCCATATTTATTTAGTAAAAACTTTTATCTTTGCAGACATTCCTTGTTTAAACATTTTATATTTATTTACATCAAATTTAACTTTTACATCAAATTGTTTTATTTCTCTTTTGTCTGAAATACTAAAAACAATACTACTTTGATCAGACATTGGACTGACTTCACTTACAACTCCATAAAATTTTTGGCTACCAAATGCATCCACAGTGAAAGTTGCAGGTTGCCCAACTTTTATATCAACAAGACCTTTATCTTCATCTATCTTACCTACGACTCTTTCTTCGTTTGTATTTATCATTGAAACTACAGGAGATCCAACTGCAAAAAATTGACCTTGCTGTTTATTTACAGAAACAATAATACCATCAACTTTTGAAGTTATAATTTCATTTCCAACTTTTGCAAGTGGAGTATTCGCAACGACAGAATCTCCTTCTGAAACATAAGTCTCTTCTAAAATTCCAGAAGTTGAAGAAGACAAGTTTATGACCGGTGCTTGTATTGTAGAATTTTCAATATTTATTTTTCCAGATGACATTCTCCAAAATGTAAACAATCCTAACAATACCAAAATTGTGATAATTGCCGTTAATGTTCTAACCCAAAGATTAGAGAATAAACTATTTTTTATTTGAACTTTTTTTATTTCGTTTTTATTTTCTTTATCCATATATTTTTTAATTATTCTTTAATTTAACAATCATTCCAATAACAGTTTGGTTCACAGATGCAATTTCTCCATTTTGTATATTTACAACAGTTATCACACCATCAGCTGGAGCATAAATAAAATTATTATTATATGCGCCTTGTGCTACCTGCAATGCACCTGTAGCACTATCTACTTGTGCCTTTGC
>JBAXEA010000015.1:0-15397 GCA_037140655.1 bacterium
GCTGGGAGACTAGGAATCGAACCTAGATTAAAGGCTTCAAAGGCCTCTGTCCTACCGTTAGACGATCTCCCAATAATTTAATTAAATCAAGACACCTGAATAAACAGATCTCCTAATATTTACAAACATTTACAGAATACCTTAAAAAACTTTATTTTTCAACTTTTTCTAAGATTTTAATCAATGCCATCTCAAGTGGTAATTCAGAAACAAAGGCTCTGTCGATATTTTGATATGCATCAAGTAATACAGACAATGTAGGTGAACGGAGCATTCCCTCTTTGTCTTTTTTGACTGTTTCTTTCAAAAAAGTTAAATCTTCAGCAAACAAATCCCCTGCCATTTCACTTTCAAGCTTTGGAGCATATTTCAATATTATAGCGACTCTGAATTTTTGAATTACTAATTTTAGATAAAGTTTCATATCTAAATTTTCAAGTGAAGCATTTCGTATGGTTGTTATACCGACTTCTAAATTCTTTTCGGCTATTGCGGAAATAAAATCATTTACTAAGGTGGTCTTTGGAGCACCAGTTATTCTTTCTATCTCTTCTCTTTTGATTTTTTTACTTTTGGAAAAATTCAAAACTTTTTGTAACACACCCAAAGTGTCACGATATGAGCCATCACCAAGTATTGAAAGAAGTTCAGCTGAACCTGCGTCTAATTCATAACCTTCTTTCTTGGCAACAGCTAAAATCATATTTTTCAAAATTAAATCAGTTGGTTTTTTAAAAGAAAAAACCTGACATCGGGAAACAATTGTTTCAGGAACTTTCTGAAGTTCGGTCGTAGCTAAAATGAAAATCACATGCTTTGGAGGTTCTTCAAGTGTCTTTAAAAGCGCACCCCAAGCATCCTTTGAAAGCATGTGAACTTCATCTATTATGTATATTTTGTATTTTGAATCAAATGGAAGCACCCGAACACCGTCTCTTAAGGCTCTTATGTCGTCTATACCGCGATTTGAGGCAGCGTCTATCTCATATAGGTCATTTTCATTTACCCCTATTTGATTAGCGAAAATACGAGCTACTGAAGTCTTTCCTGTACCGCGAGAACCTACGAAAAGATAG
Source organism: bacterium (assembly GCA_037140655.1). Classification (GTDB taxonomy): domain Bacteria; phylum Patescibacteriota; class Minisyncoccia; order Phycocordibacterales; family UBA9973; genus UBA9973. Next base: position 1,077 of record JBAXEA010000015.1, read on the forward strand.
GCATGTGAGATCTTTCCAGAATCTACGGAACTAGCAAGCACGTCTACTATATGGTCTTGTCCAAGTACTTCTGTGAAGTCTTTTGGTCTATATTTACGATATAAAGCTAAGCTATTTTCTGACATACAAATAGTATAGCAAAAAAAATAAATATTTATAAGAGTCCTTGTTTTTTCATTCCATCTATTAAACGAGTCATTCCGATACCTGCACCGAAGCGTGGAGTAAATGTAAGGGAAAGAAAATCTTCAAGTTCAACCAAGACTCTTTCTTTTCCAAATAGTTCATAAAGCTTTCCAGAATATTTTCCATCAGAAATTTTATAAAACTGTTCTCGCATCTCATCTTTATCGATACTTCTTTCAGCAGAACCTATGGTTTCATTGCCAGAGATTATCACATCAATTTTATTTGAATGATCTCCGTTCTTTTTCATATTCCAAAATGGTGATGTGTAATTTGGAAAATTCTCCAGAAAAACAACTTTTCCAAAATCATTTTCCATTTTGTTTTCTTCTGCACTTGTCAATTCTTTTTTAGAATAAAATTCCGTTAGTGAATCATATGTTTTATGTGGAAATGAATTTTTATCGCCAAAACCTAAATATTCTAAAAGTTCAGATTCCAATATTCTCAAATCCTCCATAGTTCCCCTTGATTCAAATTCAAACATTGGAAAAATAACTTTATGGCGTCCAGGTATTGGATTTTTTTCATTCCTATAACTCGTAGATGTACAAAAAACCCCAGGAAAATCTGGGTTTGATAGTAATTCATATTCAAGCCACATTTGGCCTGTTTGTGGTAATGGCCATACTTCACCAAGGTAATTATACGTAGCGACAGTCTCAGGATCTTCGCATGCAGCTAAAATCGAAAGTCTATCTTGTGTAGGAATTTCAATAAAACCTTTTTCAAGAAAAAATTGTCTTAGCAAATTATTAACAATACTAAATGATTTTACATCATCAACACCTCTATAATTGTTTCGCATGATAAATTATATTAAATAATAAAAAACCACATGGGACGACATGTGGGCAAAAAAAATTCCCCATTATGGGGATTTGAATAAAGAAAATATAAATAAAATTTTTGGCGTCCCAAATATTTATTTTTTATCTCTTTACACATTGCAGAGTATTATATCATAACTTAAAAAGATGCAAGAAAGTTATCCACAATTTCTTTTACTTCTTTGCTATTATTCGTCTCCATCAATTTAACACGCAATTCTTTTGCTCCTTCAAAACCATTTACATAAGCTTTGAAATGCTTTTTCATCACGTAGAAATTTTTATATTTACCAAGTTTTTTCTCAAAAAGCTTTGCATGTTCAACCATTACTTTCAATTTCTTTTGGATAGTTAGTTCTTTTTTGCTTTTACTAAACAGCCAAGGATTACCGAAAATTCCTCTACCGATCATTATTCCATCACAATTACTTTCTTTTGCTTTTTCTATTCCATCCTCCATACTTATGACATCACCATTACCTATTATTAAGGTTTCTTTCTTCATCTCATCTCTTATTGCAACAATTTCTTTCATTAAATCCCAATGTGCTTTTGCTTTTGACATTTCTTTTCTTGTTCGTAGGTGGACAGTCAAAACTGCAATATCTTCAGATAGTATTTCCCTTAACCAAACATTCATTTCATTTTTATTGTAACCAATACGGGTTTTCACAGATATGGGTAATTTTGGTGCACCAGCTTTTGCAGCACGAATTATTTCACGAGCAAGTTTCGGATTCTTCATCATAGCTGCGCCTGAATTTTGTTTCTCTATCGCTTTATCAGGGCAACCCATATTTATATCAATTCCATCAAAACCAAGCTTGGCACATAATGCTGAAGCCTTTTTTATATTCTCGGGATTTGATCCAAATATCTGTGCGACTATTGGTCTTTCCTTTTTTGAGTGTTTCAAAATGATTAATAGTTTGTTTTTTCCCACAGAACAAAGACCATCGGCTGAGACAAACTCAGTCCAAAGTACATCTGGTTTACCATATTTTGTAATTATTTCTCTAAAGGCACAATCAGTGACATCTGCCATGGGAGCAAGGCAAAAAAATGGTTTTTTGTTTTTTAATTTTTTCCAGAATCCTAGATTAATCATTGGAATTTGTAATATACCTTATTTCCAAATCTTAAATCAATATATGAAAAAGATGAGTAATTATTTTTTAATTTTGTTTGTAATGGTTCATTTGCTACTGCTGTCTCTAAGTTTTCTGTTATTTTTTCATAATCGGCATCTAGTTTAAACATAATGTGTGGATTATTTAAATTTATTCCTTTCGTTGACAACTTAACATCCACTTCACCTGTTTTATTGTCTACATACATAGAAATAGGTTTGAAATTAAGTTTTTCCAGTGATTCTTTAAACTGAGATAAATTATTAAAATAATTTGAATTAAAGTAATTCCCAGATGGAACATTGTTTGTATTTTCAATCTGTCCAAAAAACTTAAAATAAACATCACCAGAGAAAAATGGTGCTTGGTCAAAAACGTAACCATCTGAATCAACAAAATAACATTTACTTTCAGTACTAGTATCTATAGACAAAACATTTTCACCACAATATAAATATTTACCCTCGTATTCTTTTACTGAAATTTCTAACGTGTTGAAGTTTCGAACATTGATAGATATACTTTTCAATCTTTTGTATTTGCTCGATAATTCTTTGAATATATTGTTTTTAGGATAAATCAAGAAATTAGTTTTTGGTAGTATTAACAAATAATTACCATTAAGATTTTCTTTAACAATATTTTCAATACTTTTCGTGTCGACAACTATATTTCCTGAAACTTCAATAGTACTTATGTTGAATTTTTTAATTCTAAAACAGAAAGATAAAGTTATTAGAAATAATACAAAAATAACAAGTGAAATAATCACTTTCTTTTTGAAGGCTTTATGTCTTTTACGTTTAAGTTCCCTGATGCCAGGAGAATTTACAACACTTCTTTTTTGCATTTAATAAAATTTATTTGATAAACTCTCTCCCTCCCATAAATTTTCGTAGTACTTCTGGTATCATAACGCTACCATCAGCCTGTTGATAATTTTCAATTATCGCAATTAGTGTTCTGCCCATAGCAGAAGCTGTGGCATCATTCATATGAACAAGTTCAGTCTTACCAGTTGAGCGTCTTACTTTAGTATTTAATCTTCTTGATTGGAAACTAGTTACTAAGTCTGAAGTATTTGTTTCTCTGTAAACATTTTGTCCTGGCATCCAAGTCTCGATATCTATCTGACGATAATCTGGTTTTCCCATATCACCAGTACACACAAGCACGACTTGGTATGGAAGTTTTAATAATTGTAAATAATATTCGATAATTGCAACTAAAAATTCTTGTTCTTGCAAAGAATTTTCAGGGAGACAGAAGGTTTCCATTTCCATTTTTTCAAACTGATGCATACGAAGGATTCCTTTTGTATCTTTACCATATGAGCCTGCCTCACGTCTGAATGCTGGAGAATATCCTATATATCGTATAGGCATGTCTTTTTCTTCTAATATTTGACCCATATGCATAGGGCCGACTGAATGTTCAGCACTTCCTATCAAATACATATCATCTTCAGCCAAGTGGTACTTGTCCTCCTTTGGATCAAGCCTGCCCATTCTTAAATAAATATTGGACTTAACCATAAATGGAGGGATAACTGGTACGAATGGTTTTGGATCAATATTTATATTTTTTTCTTTAGCAATTTTTTCTAAAGTTTCTTTGTTTGTGAAAATTTCAAATAGAAAATTAATTAAAGCGAATTGTAGTAAAACTAAATCACCTTTTAAATATGTGAATCTAGCACCTGAAACTTCAGCAGCAGTTTTATTATCAATAATGCCCAATTTTTCACCGATTTCATAATGTTCTTTTGGTGTAAAATCAAAAGTTGGTTTTTCTCCCCAATTTCTGATAACTACATTTCCAGATTCATCAGGACCTACAGGTGTATCAGCAGATGGCATATTTGGAATTTCCAACATAATTTTTTGCCATTCTTCTATTGTTGTCTTTAATTTTTCTTCTTTGTTTTTTAAATCTTCCTTGACTGTACGCATTTCTTCGATAAGCTGGATTTTCAAATTTGGATCTTGGTCACGAGCAATATCATTTGAAACTTTATTTACTTCAGAACGAAGGTCTTCTATCTCTTTTAGTTCAACTAATCTCTGGTCATCAAGAGCAATTAATTTTTCAATATCAATTTCTACGCGCTTTTTCTTAGCGCCTTCTTGGACCATTTCTTTATTTTCTCTAATGAATTTTATATCTAACATAGTCTTAATATTCTACACCAAAATTGATATAATTAAAAGTGAAATCAAAAAGAGCAACTTTTAAAAACCGCACATAATTTTTTGTTAAAAATTTGCTATGCTCGGCCCGTCGGCCTGCGCAATGCTTTTTAAAAGCTCTCTTTATGATTTCACTACATCTTTTATGCGAATTCAAAAATTACCAAAAGAAAAATTCCCGAAACCACTTTTTGAAATACCTGGACCACCGAAGGATCTTTGGATTTTAGGAGAGTTACCAAATGATGAGGATCTGATTTATTTATGTGTTGTTGGTTCACGTAAATACACTTCCTATGGAAAAGAAATTTGTGAAAAAATTATTACAGGACTGAAAGGCTACCCGATAGTCATAGTGTCTGGTTTTGCTATGGGCATAGATACAATTGCTCACAAGAAAGCAATGCAAGTCGGACTTAAGACAATGGTTTTCCCTGGTTCAGGACTTTCGACTGATGCAATACATCCAAAAACAAACATTCCTTTAATAGAAGAAGTTTTAAGAAATGATGGGTGTCTGCTTTCAGAATTTGAACCGGATTTCAAAGCTACATATTGGAGCTTCCCGATGCGTAACCGCCTAATGGCTGGTATTTCAAAAGCTGTACTTATAATAGAAGCTGAAGAAAGATCTGGCACACTTATCACCGCTAGACTTGCTACTGAATACAATAGAGATGTCTTGGCTGTTCCAGGCTCTGTATTTTCCTTAAATTCAAAAGGAACAAATAGACTAATTCGCCAAGGTGCCACACCTGTGACTTGCGCAGAAGATGTGCTTGAAGCCCTGGGTTTCGAGCAAGAAAAAGACGAAAGTAAACAAATGTCATTATTTATGGATTTGTCACCACAAGAAAAGAAAGTTATAGAAATACTTCGTGAACCAATACCGAGAGATGATTTAATTCGTGAAATGAAAATGCAAATTACCGAAGCCAACACAATCCTGTCTGTTATGGAAATAAAAGGAATAATAAAAGAAGAATACGGTGAAATTCGGTTAAAATAAAAATATAAAATTTGCCAAAAAATAAACTTTCATGTAATACTTAGCAAATATGAAATTATTAATTGTTGAGTCCCCTTCAAAAGCAAAGACTATCGAGAAGTATCTTGATGGCGCATATACAGTGCGTGCTTCTGTCGGACATGTGCGTGATTTACCAAAATCAAATAAGAAAGCCATCGATATAGAAGGTGGTTTTATTCCGCATTATGAAATTTCAAAAGGCAAAGAAAAAGTAGTGCACGAGCTTCAAGGCTTAGCAGAAAAAGCAAAAGAAATAATGCTGGCAACTGACCCCGACCGTGAAGGAGAAGCAATAGCTTGGCATATAGAAGAATTATTAAATGCTGATAAGAAAGTTAAAGCCAATATTCAAAGAGTGGCTTTTCATGAAATTACAAAAGAGGCAGTTGAAGAAGCACTGCAACATCCTGGAAAAGTTGATATGAAACTTGTGAAGGCTCAAGAAGCTCGCCGAGTGCTTGATCGTTTAGTTGGTTATGATTTGTCAGGATTGATTTGGAAAAAAGTTCGTTACGGACTTTCAGCTGGGCGAGTGCAATCTCCAGCTCTTCGTATCATCATGGAACGCGAAAGAGAAATTCGTGCATTCGTTCCTGAAAAATTTTGGCGACTATGGGGAGATTTTCAAACAACTAATAAAGTCAACATTAGACTTGATTGCAACGAGGAACCTCGAGATGAAAAAATTGTTGAGAAAATTTTAACTGAAGGTAAAAAGGGAGAATGGATTGTGACTGATATGAAAGGATCTGAACAAAAGCGTTCACCACGTGCACCATTCACTACTTCCACATTACAACAGACAGCTTCTTCTCGTCTTGGTTATTCCCCTTCTCGTACAATGCAAATTGCACAGAAACTTTATGAAGCAGGACATATTACCTATATGAGAACTGACAGTACAAACCTATCTGCTGTCGCACAAAAGCAAATTACAACTTTGGTGGAGAAAAAATACGGTAAAGAATATTCTGAAGCTAGAGTTTATAAAACTAAATCAAAAAATGCTCAAGAGGCACACGAAGCTATTCGTCCTACTCATGTAGAAGTATTACATGCAGGCACAGAAGAGCAACAAAAACTTTACCAATTGATTTGGGAGAGAACTGTCGCTTCGCAAATGGCTGATGCAAAATTACTTAAAACAAAAATCTCCGCAAATTTAAAAATTCCAAAAGATATACCTGATTTTTCAGCTAATGGTTCACGAGTATTGTTCCCTGGCTGGCTAGCTGTTGATCAAGCATCTCGTGGAGAGGATGTAGAATTGCCCGAAGTAAAAATCGGTGACAATTTAAAATTACTTGAACTTACAAGTGAAGAGAAATTTACAGAGCCACCAAACCGCTACTCTGAAGCAGGGCTTGTAAAAGAACTTGAATCTCGCGGTATTGGCCGACCTTCAACTTATGCTTCTATTATGAGAACCATTGAAGATAGAGGTTATGTTCGAAAAGAAAATCGTACATTATTCCCTACTGACGTCGGTGAAGTTGTTTCTGATTTTTTAGAAAATAATTTTGCTCAGTACATATCTGACACATTCACTGCCGAAATGGAGGATGAGCTTGATGAAATATCTCGTGGTGAACGTGAATATGTAAAAACATTGAAAGATTTTTATGGGCCATTCTTAAAAGAAGTAAAAGAAAAAGATAAATTAGAAAAAGTCACAAATTTAGGTGATGCACCAGATGATATCAAATGTCCTAAATGTGGAAGTAAAATGATCGTCAAACTTTCTCGTGGTGGTAAATTTTATTCTTGTTCAAAATATCCAGATTGTGACGGAGCACTCATGTTAGATGGTAGTGAACTTGCTGGTCCAAAAGAAACTGGTGAAAAATGTCCAGAATGTGGAGATAAAAAAGTAAAAGGCGGAGGAGGAAAACTTGTCATCCGTGAAAGACGTGATGGCGGAGGCACATTTATTTCTTGTTCACGTTATCCAAAATGTAAATTCATAAAACAAGATGAGGCTGAAGTCGCAAAGAAAAGAACTGGAGTTATATGCCCAGAATGCAAGAAAGGTGATATAACCGAAAGACGAGGACGCTTTGGAATATTTTATTCTTGTTCAGATTATCCAAAATGCAAGTTTGCAATCAAAGCAAAACCAACCGGAAATATCTGCAAAATGTGTGGCTCTCTAATGATGGAAGGCACAAAAACAATTCCTGAAAGATGCAGTAATAAATCTTGCCCTAATCACAATCCTCATAAACTCAATAAAATAAGCTAAACAAAATCTGATATGTATGTTATAATATCAGATTATGACGAGTATCAAAAAAATCTTCGATCTATTGGATGGAAAAATATCTAATGAGGACAAGGAGCTTATCCAAAAAGCTTACGACTTTGCTAAGCGTGCTCACGAAGGTCAAAAAAGACAGAATAATGATCCGTACTTTGTTCATGTATTTGAAACTGCTAAAAACCTAGCTAAACTTGGCATGGATGCGAAAACTATCGCAGCCGGCATAATGCATGATGTACTCGAAGACACTAAAATAACTTCCAAAGAGATGGAAGCTGAATTTGGACCAGAAATTGTTTTTCTCGTTGAAGGTATAACCAAATTGGGAAAAATTAAATACAAAGGTAATGTTAGGCATGTAGAAAGTCTAAGAAAATTTTTCGTTGCAATATCAAAAGATTTAAGAGTTGTGATGATTAAATTTGCAGATAGATTACACAACCTTGAAACTTTACAATACTTACCAGAAGAAAAAAGAAAAAGAATTGCTCTTGAATCCATCGAAGTGTATGCCCCACTCGCAAACCGTCTCGGTATGGGAAATCTTAAAGGTGAAATAGAGGATGCAGCTTTTCCGTATGCTTACCCGAAAGAATATGCTGAAGTTGAAAAAATAATTAATGATAAAAAAGAACCATATAAAAAATATTTAGATGAAATTAAAAATGAACTTACAAAAGAACTAAAGAAAACAAATGTTAAGGTCAAAAGTGTAGATTATAGAATAAAACATAAATACAGTTTGTATAAAAAACTTTTACGACATGATATGGATATAGATAAGATTCATGACATCGTAGCTTTGCGTGTCGTCGTGGAAACCGTCGAAGAATGTTACCGAGTGCTTGGTATAGTTCATTCAATCTGGCGACCACTTTTAGGTAGAATCAAAGACTATATCGCTATACCAAAGCCAAACGGATACCGCTCGATTCACACTACTGTCTTTACAGGCTCAGGTGGAATAGCGGAAATACAAATAAGAACATCAGAGATGCATCAAGAAGCTGCTTATGGGGTCGCTGCTCACTTTTCATATAAAGAAAAAAATGATGCACAAAATAATATTCATAAAAAAGCAAAATTTGATTGGATTGATGAATTAAAAGACCTAAAAGAACTTACAGAAAAACCAAATAAATTTATTGAACATTTAAAAACTGATTTCTTTAATAATAGAATTTTCGTCTTTACACCTGATGGAGATATTCTTGATCTACCTGAAGATTCTTGTCCTATTGATTTCGCATATTTGATTCACTCTGATTTAGGAAACCATGTTTCCGGAACAAAGATAAATGGCAAAATGATGCCTTTTTCTGCAAAATTAAAAAATGGAGATATTGTTGAAATAATTGTAAATAAAAATTCCAATCCATCAAGCAAATGGCTCGAGCATGTCAAAACATCTCATGCTAAAAAACAAATAAGATCATATTTAGAAAAGCACAGTCTCCTGTCTAAACTAAAATCATTCGGAAAATCGTAAAATAAAAAAGGTATTAGTTTTTAACAACTAATACCTTTTACTTAATTTAATTTGATTCTTTACTTTTTAATTTCCTCTTATGTCTTTAACAAAATTTACAATGTCTTTCATAGCACCATATTCAGGATTCACAAATCCATAAATCATCGTAGGAATATAACATACACAAACGATTAAGCAGATACTTCCTATAACCCAGAAAAATGCGTTAAGAACTGCATATCCATTTTTAGGGCTTGGAAAATCTTCATCATCCTTTTTAGTGTTTTTCCAATTTTTTACATTTGATGTTTTCCATGCCATGCGAAGTAAAATAATTGTAACAATCCACATAACCAACCACATGATTGATTTTGCAAGTTGTTGTCTGATAAGTACATAGTACACATGTTCAGCACCAATTTTTAATGCCTTTGCCATACCTACGATTCCAGCCCGAACATCACCGTAGACCTTGGAAAAAGTAATCTTTGACGAATCAGCAACATTTTTGTATGAGCTGTCAGGAGAAGAAGAAAACATATCTTCCACATCACTAGCAACTCCTTTTGTAACATCTTTAACATCTTTTTTTATTGTTTTGTAAATGTTAGATGAATCTTTCTGTGCAACTAATGTAGTTGTGTTAAATAAAACAAAGAAAGAAATAAAAATAATACTAAAAATTTTTTTCATTATATTATAATTTAATTTTATGCCATATGGCTTTTTAGAAACCAAAAAATTGACATCCAAAAAGCCATGCACAAAATCAAATTAATATATTTTTAAAAAACTATCATTTATTGTGATATTAAAACTATTAGACTATTTTGTCAATCGCTTAAAATGTAATAAAAAAACCAATATGATTTTACTCATATTGGTTTCAGATAGAAATAATTTATATTATTTCTCCTTTTCGTTTACTAAAGCTTTAAAATCAGCAATAAATTATGATAATTCGTTAATAATTTCTGCAATTTCAAATATTTTAGGATCATTCTCCTTACAAAGATAAAATAATTTTTCATATGATTCTACCGTAGTAGAATCTATACCTTTAAAGGTTTCAAAAATTTCAGAAGTCGCTTTTATCCATACAACTTCTAATCTTTTTTTAATTAAAACCATTTCCTCACTGTCTTCTATGTCTTTCCAACCAGTACAAAGTGAATTGTAAATATTTTTTATAGTTTCAGCTTTTTCAGTATTATCGATTACTTCATCTTTCAAAAAAGAATTAATTGATTTAACTAAATCTAAATAAATATTTTTTAGAATCTTTTCATCTAGACGTCTATGTTCAAAAAACTCAGAATGAGACTCACAATGAAATGCCCAACTGAATAGATATACATAATCAACTGGTTTGGAGCATTTTTCTAATACAATTTTTGTATTTTCTAAATCCCATGGATAAAAACATTCCCACCGTTTTTCAAGTAATTGCTCAACCGAAGATTCATTTATAATCTCTAATTGAGTTTTCTTTTTTGAAGAAGTTCTACTTTTTTTAGGTAAAAAAAAGGTAATAACTACAAAGAAGCAAAGGAATGCAACTCTTGTAACTATAAAATTTATTGAATCGTGCTGAAAAAATATCCAGCAAATTACACCTATTGCAACAAATAGGCACATAAAAAATTGTTTTTTTGTCATCTTATTTGTATTAAATTGTTTATAATTGTATTTTCCTGAATTCCGTAAAGAAACCAAGAAAATACAACTATTTGCAATCAATATTGAATTTCAAAAAACTACCACTTATCGTGATATTAAAACTATTAAACTATTTTGTCAATAATTAGAGACTGAAATTAGAAAGGTCATAAAGACTAGATTCGTCTTCTTCTTTTTCTTGTTTTGACCTATCGTCAAGTGGAACTTGCTCTTCAGGTGCTTCCTCCATTTTGCTTTCTGTGTCAGCAATATGCTTTTCAAGTAGGTCTGTAGGGCTTTTATCGAGGCCTGCTTTGTTTATTTGTTCAAGTATTGTTCGTAGATCTTCCACAGAGAAGAAGTCTATTTTAATCTGACCGCCTGTCTCCTTTCTGTCTATGTGAACACGAGTACCAAGTTTGTCTTGAAATTCTTCTTCAAGTTCTGTGATCTCAGGGTCTGGCATAAACTCTTTCTTGCGCACTCTATCGAATGCAATTTTCCTTGCTAATCTTTCAGCTTCACGAACTGTTATTTTTTTATAAATAATTTCTTTAAATAAAACTAACTGCTCTTCTGGATGATCAGCCAGCATAAGTATAGGTCTTGTATGACCGTCTGTTATTTTTCCTTCAGATAGTCCATTTAAAATTTCTTCTGGTAATGACAAAATTCTAATTGAATTTGAAACATATTCTCGACTGCGTCCCATTTTCTTTGCCACTTCTGCATGTGTAAATTTAAATTCATTTACTAATTGAAAAAATGCTCGAGCTCGGTCGACAACATTCAAATCTTCACGTTGTAAGTTTTCTATGATTGCAAGCTCAAGCTTCATCATTGAAGTATCACCTTCACGGATAATAGCTGGCACTTGAGCCACCCTAGCAAGGATGGCTGCTCGCAATCTTCGTTCTCCGGCGATAAGCTCATATTCGGTAACTAAGCCTCCATCTTCTTTTTGAACTTCAATTCTAGATACGGTTAAAGGTTGTAAAACACCATATTGTTTAATGGATTCAGATAAATCATGCAATCGATTTTCATCGAATTCTCTTCGTGGTTGATATGGATTTGGTTTGATCTTATCTGTATCAATCCAAAAAATTGAATTTGAATATAGTGTGGACATGAAGATATTTTAACACAATTTTCTTAAATTATATATTGATTTTATGGATAAATTTGTGTAGAATGTGTGAATTCCCATCGTGAAATGCCGCGGTGGCGGAATTGGTAGACGCAAACGACTCAAAATCGTTCGGGGGCAACCCCATGAGAGTTCAATTCTCTCCCGCGGCACACTTTTTAAATCCTTTTCACTAAAGGATTTTTTAGTTTTCCACACCTAAATATATTTGCATTATATCATATATGATATATACTAATAATTATGAAAAATACATCGCAAAAACAAATTGGAGCTTTTATTAAAAATTTAAGAGAACAACGAGGTATGACGCAAGAAGAATTTGCTAAAGCACTTTACACTTCTCAAAGTGCTGTAGCTCGCATGGAAAAAGGTGAGCAAAATTTTTCTACAGAAATTTTATCAAAAATTAGTAACATCTTAGAACATAAAGTAGTTTGTATAAATGACTCGATTGATTTTCAAGTAAATGGTGGTAAGAAATTAAGTGGAAGTATTAAAACAAATTTTTCTAAAAATGGTTCTGTAGGACTTCTTTGTGCTTCCCTACTAAACAAAGGAACTACGACACTGCATGGCATCGCTCGAATAGAAGAAGTAAATCGCGTAATTGAAATACTAGAAAGTATTGGAGTGCAAGTAAAATGGCAAGACCAAAATACTGTATTGATAACACCACCAAAGAAATTTAAATTAGAGAATATAAATGTCGAATCAGCTATTAAAACCAGATCTATCGTTATGCTGATCGGCCCGCTTATACATCATTTAAATAGCTTTGCATTACCACATGCTCAAGGTTGCAACTTAGGTAAAAGAACAATAGCAGCTCATACATATGCCCTTGAAGAACTTGGAATAAAAATCAAAACAACTGCAAAGGATTATGAAATAAGTGCAAATAAATTAAAGGCTGCAAATATAGTCATGTATGAATCAGGTGATACTGCTTGTGAAAATGTATTAACTGCAGCAGCACTGACACCAGGAATCACAACCATATCATTTGCTTCAGCTAACTATATGGTGCAAGAAGTATGTTTTTTCTTAGAATCGCTTGGTGTAAAAATCGATGGTGTGGGAACTTCTACTTTGACTGTTCACGGATTGAAAGAAATAAATACAAATGCAGAATATCACAATAGTGAAGATCCTATTGAATCGATGATGTTCATCTCTGCTTGTATCGTCACAGATTCAAAACTTACCATCACTCGTTGCCCTATTGATTTCCTTTCACTCGAATTAGAGAAAATGAAAAGGATGAATTTAAAATTTAAAATATTAAAAAAATATTATTCATACAATGGCAGAACAAAATTAGCGGATATTGAAATTCTTCCAAGTAAACTGATCGCTCTATCAGATAAAATTCATTCAAACCCTTATCCAGGAATAAACATAGACAACCTTCCATTCTTCGTTCCTATAGCTATCCGAGCAAAAGGTCAAACAATGATTCATGATTGGGTTTATGAAAATAGAGCTATATACTTCACAGAACTAAATCGTCTAGGAGCAAATATCACACTTGCTGACCCACACCGAGTCTATGTGCAAGGTGGAACACCATTAAAAGCCGCACAAGTCGTTTGCCCTCCTGCTCTTCGCCCATCTATGGTAATACTCATTTCTATGATGGCAGCCCCTGGAACATCAATTTTACGCAATGTATATATGATAAATCGTGGATATGAAGAAATAGCCGAAAGACTAAATTCCATCGGAGCTGATATTAAAATTTTGAAATAAATATTAATAAAAACCACTATAAATTTATAGTGGTTTTTATTTTCAACAAATTTATTTAATTAATCTTAAAACTCCTTTATATTCTTCGCTTTCTATGTAACTTTCAAATTTTTCTAATTTTGGAATTTTAATATTTAAATTTACGTACGGCATTGTGAAAATTATTTTAGATTTCCATTCTCTTTCTACTGCATTCTTTTTGAAACTACATAAGTCTATATTTCCTGACATTATAATTTTTTTATTATCACCCACAACACGTAGAACAGTTTCATTATATTCTTCAATATTTTTAACGAAGATTATATACTCATCAATATTTTTAATACTTTCGATAACTTGTTGCCATAAATGAATATTTCCACTTTTTACAACTATTGATTTACCTTCTGGAATACTCCCAATATCTAACTCGCTTTTAATTTCAAATGTACTATCACGTCCGATTTGTGCATAAAGTTCTTCTCGTGCGACAGGAAAAGCAGTAAAGAATATCATCTTTTTACCTTGTTGTATTAAATTTCCTACCATTGTGATTGAAAAATAAGAAACTCCTGAGCCAGCAGCACCTGTTATAAGGCATGGCAAAAGCGATTCATTAAAATTAAATTCCTCATTATCTAATGTAACTTTGTTGATCATATTTTAAATTTAAACTATTAAC
>JBAXEA010000016.1:0-14238 GCA_037140655.1 bacterium
AGAAGCGTAATGCAAACTTTAAACACGAGGGTTTACTACAACTTGAAAAAACCAATTAATTTTTCTTCTGAAATTATTATGACAGCTGATCAAAAAAGAAATGCCATTTCTTTAAGCCAAGATTGTGGAAATATAGCAATGCAAAACAACCAACAGGAAATTATCACAGCAAGCATTAACGGTTTTAATGCATTTACTTTTAATTCAAATTTAAGTTAATAACAAGAACAGACAAAAACTTAAAGGCATGTACAATTGTACATGCCTGTTTTTTTACTAAATATTTATTTTTTAAAAACAGGTTGATCAGGATTTGCAATCGAACGTCTTATGATTCTCAATAATCCTATCAACATAACTGCACCAATAAGAGCTACGATGAAACTATAGAAATTCACACCAGTGATAGCCTCTTGCCCTAACATATTCATAATCCATCCACCTATAAAAGCTCCTGCAATACCAACAACGATATTTAGTAATACATCATGTTGTAAATCAGACTTCATAATACGAGAAGCCATCCAACCGATGAATCCTCCAAAAACTATCCATATAATAATTCCCATATAATTTAATTCATCCAATATTAAGAATTTAATAAAATTGTGCGCTGTACTCGAGAATGTTAGAACGGAACTAATGAAAGCTCCATTATCTCCGTATATACCTAATCTATCAATATGGGCTGATAAAGTAAAGTGATTTTACCCCACACTCCTAAACACTATATCAAAAAGTGGCTAATGGGTATATGGACTCCGGAAAATGACCCCGGTGCCTTATGTAAAATATCTATGTATGATAATGTCTTTATGTGTTAAAATACGAAAATGTTATCTGACGGTCCAATCAAAAATAAATTAGACGACAAACTTCAACGGTCTGAACTTGCTAGCAAATTAGCAAAGGCAATTTGTGGTAGATCCGATGATGAGAGTTTTGTAATAGGAATAGATGGTAAATGGGGCTCAGGTAAAACATCATTTATAAATTTAATCTTACAAAATTTTTGTTGTTGCCAATTTGTTATATATAAA
The DNA here is from genome assembly GCA_037140655.1 of bacterium. GTDB lineage: Bacteria > Patescibacteriota > Minisyncoccia > Phycocordibacterales > UBA9973 > UBA9973. The sequence continues at coordinate 1,041 of JBAXEA010000016.1, forward strand.
TTTAATCCTTGGATTTTAGGTTCTCATGAAAATTTAGTGAAAGCTTTTATGAAAGGTTTGTTTGATGCAATTTCGGCGGATTTACCAGTAAGTATTCAAATTTATAGAAAATTTCAAAAATATACAGAAGATATAACTAGTGCCAGTTTTTCGGTACCACTTTGGTCACAACTTTCTATTTCTTTGGGAATTTCAAAAAATGAAACCTCGTTAGAAAAACGTAAGGAAGCTATCAATCGACATCTATGCTGTTTAGGAAAAAAAGTTATTATAGTTATAGATGATCTTGACCGCCTAACACCAGAAGAAGTTAAAACAGTTGTAAAGACAATAAAATCAATTGCGGATTTTAAGAATACCACTTTTTTGATAGCATACGACAGAGGGATAATTGCAAAATATTTAAATGAGGAAGATAAAAATTTTACAGGCAAAGAATATCTAAAAAAGATTGTAAATGTTAATTATTATATTCCTGTTCCCGATAGGAATGATGTTTTAAATTTCCTTTTTTCCAGACTAGATGAGCTTAATCTTAAATATTTTGGTACAACTGATATTGATGATGAAAGATGGTCAAAAATTTTAAATGGAGGTGTTGATAAATTAATTGAAAATATGCGTGATGCCAAGTTATTACTAAATTCATTAGAGATTACGTTGCTAAATTTGAATATTCCGGATGTTAATCCTGTTGATGTCATAGCGATAGAAACGATAAGAGTGTTTGCCCCAGAAACTTACGCAGAAATATCTGGTCATGGTGAAGTTTTTTCTGGGGGATTATTTAGTCTCCGCGATGATTACGCAGAAAGAAAAAAGATTGCTGATGCAATTATTGATTTATCGTTTGATGAAGAAAACAAACGCGATGGATTAAAAACTATTATTCACGAACTCTTTCCAAGAATTTCCTCTAGTGGTTATGATGGAGGAGACTGGCAGACTGTTTGGACAGAAGAAAGACGGGTGTGTTCATACGAAAAATTTCCATTCTATTTCCGCCTTGGTATTCCAACTGGTTTAATATCGGATAGTGAACTGAAATTGTTTTCACAAAAAGTCGAACAAAGTAATTCCAGTCTAGAGATTGAGAATATATTGAAAGAATATGATAAAAATAAAAAGCTTACAAAATTTATTAATAGAATTTTTGGTCATCTAAAAAATCTTGCCCCAGATAAAGTAAAAAATATTCTACTTGCTTTGTGGGAGATTGACAATAAAGTCATGTACCAAGACCCAGACGAAGGAGGACCCTTCTTTGATTTATCCGGAAGTATTATGAGACTTACCTTTCATGTTGTAAAGGAAAATATAGACCAAAAAGACCGCCTTAATTTCATTAAAAATATTTTAGAAACAAATAATTTTTACGGACCATTAAGACTGTTAAGCTTGGCCAACAGCCAAATTGAAGAGAAAAAAAGTCCCGAAGAACTACTTATACCAGAAACTAACCAAGAGGAAATTAAAAAAATATTCCTAGATATTTTGGTAAAAAATAAAAATAAACTATTAGGACATCCATACATGCTTTCTTTACTGTATTCTTGGGAAAAATTTGAAGGCAATGATATTAATGTTAAAACTTGGTTTGATGAAAATTTATCCTCTGAGACTATTGCTATGTTTTTGAGCGGGGCAACAGGTAGATCTTATAGTTCTAGGAAAGGACCTAAAATAATAATACACAGAGAATCGTTAACTCACTTTGGGATACTTGATAAAGTTGATTTATTAGTTTCTTCCCTTCCACAAGGGAAAGACGAAATTCCAATGACAGAAAAAGAAAAGATTGCTGTAAAAGCATTTATAGAATCTAAAAATTGTTTTTAGTTTAAAAATTTATTCTTTTATTGTTTATGGATAAAAAATTATTAAAAAAATATCAGGGATCTTTGCTGGGTTTAGCCATTGGTGATGCTCTTGGTGTTCCAATAGAATTTAAAAAAGTTGGAGAATTTGAACCAATAAATGATTATATTGATTTACCAGGTTGGTTTAATCTACCAGCAGGCCACTGGTCAGATGATACCGCAATGGCCTTGTGTTTAGCTAACAGTTTAATTGAGAAAAAAGATTTTGATCCCATTGATCAGATCAATAGATATAAAAAGTGGCTTGAAGAAGGATATTGTTCAAGTACGGGGAAAGCAGTTGGAGTTGGTCAAACAATTCTTAGAAGACTTTTAACTTACCGAAATGAAGATAATCCATATGTAGAAATTTCTCCTCGTCATTCCGAAGGTAATGGAAGTCTGATGCGACTTGCTCCCATACCTTTGTATTTTAGAGACAATCCAAAAGAAGCAATAAAAAATGCAGAATTAAGTTCAAAAATTACTCATGGCTCTCAATTATGTAGTGATGCTTGTAAATATTACGCAGGACTTATTATAGGAGCTTTAGATGGGGTTCCTAAAGAGGAATTGCTGTCTTCCTTGTATTGTCCTATTCCTGATTTTTGGAAAGAAAATAAACTTTCAGAAGAAATAGAAAATGTTGCTCTTGGTTCTTTTAAACATAACCATCCACCTTTTATTCAAGGAAGTGGTTATGTTGTTAAATCAATGGAAGCATCTTTGTGGGCATTTTATAATTCAGATTCATTCGAGGAGGGAGTACTTAAAGCAATCAACCTAGGAGATGATGCTGATACTACTGGGGCAATTTATGGACAACTTGCTGGAGCCTATTATGGAATAGACGGAATACCTAAAAAATGGATTGATGATTTAGCTAGAAACAATGAAATATTAAACATTGCAAGTAAATTGTGTAAATGTGGATAACTATTTTAATTATTGTTGTATAATTTATATATGACTACTGCATCTAAAATAGCTGATTATCTCTTAATTAAGAGTAAAAAAGAAGGTGTACCTATAACAAATAAACGCCTTCAGAAATTACTTTATTATATTCAGGCTTGGCATTTAGCTATAAATAAAAAACCAATTTTTGAGGATAGAATTGAAGCATGGATACATGGTCCTGCTATTCGAAGTATTTACGAAGAGTACAAAAGTTTTGTTGCTAGCCCTATAGTTAAAGAAGTGGATCCTAAAATTTCAGACGATTTAGGGGTAACAAACATTAATTTTATTGATAGAATTGTAAAAGCATATTCAATCTATGATACAGCAACTTTAGAATACATGACTCATGCTGAAGAACCATGGAAAATAGCCAGACAAGGCATTGAAGCAAATGAAAGTTCCAGTAATGAAATTACTCAGGACAGTATGAAAATTTACTATTCAAATAGATTAGCTAATATATAAAATTCAAATGCCTGATTCTTTGCCAACAGGGTTGGGTGAAGGTGTTTCACTTACTGAAGATAAAATAACAAAAGTTGCTGAAGAGACTCTAGGGCAATTTACACCCCCCGAAGTAGAGCCTTATAGTATCTCTTTTGTTAACTATAAAGAGGATAAATGTAAGATAGATGGAATGAATGGAAATGATGCAAAGATGGTTGTTAAAATCATTAAAGATATCGGAATACATTTTAAAAGCAAAGAAAACTTTTTATCTAAACAGTCTTGCAGTTCGGAAATTAAACCAGTCATGAATTCTAGTCCTTATGATGATTATTACAAAAAATTACCAGATGAAATTGTGGATGCACAAGAAGTAAGAGAGATAAAATACAAAGACACAAGGCAAGACAAAGAGGTTGATTTACGAATTTTTTACTACACTCTTTCAAGTGTATTTTACATGCTAGCAATTACAGCAGGTGTTCATGAGAATCTAGATCATAAGCCTCATTTTTTTAAAAACAACAAAAAAAGACGTTGGTAGTTTTTTTGTTGTTTACCCATAGACAGCTTCTACCCATGCCTCTAATTGTTTTAAGGTTTCGCCATCTTTAGTCATAAATTCTTGTTCCTCATCTTTTATTATTTGATATATATTATCTGAAAATTTAACTAAATAATTAAATGCTTCAGGATTGTTAATCCTATCAATTTTTTCCATCTCTAATCTCAAAAATTCTATAGATTCAATTCTGAATTTTAAAGATTCTCTGTACATCTTGAATCTTCCCGAGAATCCATCTTCATTGGCTATTTTTTCTGCTTCTTGATTGGTCATGCATTTCCATTATCTATTAATAAGCCCAATACAAGATCTGGCACGCATATCACTGCCAAGTTTAAGACAGCTCATATATTTTTCTCTATAAGTTTGAGGTCCAATTTGTTTATAAATTAATATACAAAAATAAAGAATTATGATAATTCCTATAACTTTTAAAATTGTTAAGGATTTAATAAAGTCTTTTAATTTTGATAATATATTTTTGATTTTATTTTTCATAAATTACTTATTAATTCCTAAATCTCTTAAACATATTTGGTAACGAATATCATAGATTTTTGCTAAGTCATCAGCCGTTAGATGTCGAAGATCGTTAACATTATTTATATAATCTTTACTTTCATAGTTATCATTTATATATTTTCTAGCTTGTTTATTGCAAGAAGAATAATCAACTGAGGGTCTTACTTGAAACCAATAAAATGCACCACTTATTATAATTAAGATTAAAATTATAAATTTCCAGTCGTTTAGTTTTATTAAAATTTCTTTTATTTTATTTTTCATAAAATATTTTTTGATTCGATATCCTTAATCGCCATTTCAATACAAGTTATTAAATTTTTACTACTTTCTTTTGAAAGAACACCAGAAGCTGACTTTAAAAAATTCATATAGAATATTCTAGCTTGTTCTACTTCGTTGATTTTATAAAAAATATTTCCAGCTTCGTAAAAAGTTAATGGATATGGATCTATCATTACAGCATGTTTTGCAGTAGTTTCAGCTTTCTTTAAAAGAAGATTTTTTTCTTGTTCACTAATCTGCAAATCATCGTTTGTTTCCATTACATATTCTCTAGCAAGCCTAAGAAGAGCTCCAGATGCATAAGTCCTTCGTAATGTTTCATTAACTTCTTTCGGCATATAAAAATTTTGTCCTTGCGGTGCATCTGCATTTACAGTATCACAAAAGATCTTCCAATCTCTGTCTACTGCTTCCTGTTCCTCTTCAGTTAATTTTACAAGTTCGTCTTTTGAATCTTTCATAAAAAAAGCTAGCTGATAATAGCTAGCGCAAGATTCTATGAGACGCACAGAACCCCACACCAGCTAGACCTTGCGGTCTCATATCAGTTTCCCAATATGACTCAACGACGAGTTGCTGAACGTGGGGTTCAGTATCGTCGTTGAGTTTTTAGACCATATCCTAAAGTTTTTTACACATTAGGGGTTAGGTCATTCATATTAAGTTGTATTGAAATAATACAACTTTTTAGGTATGCTAGCAATGTGGTAGATAAGTCACAAACATATTTCGTTGAACTAATTAACCTTAAAAAGAGAGCAGATTTTCTTGAGGATTTTCCTATAAAAGAGGAAGATATTTATATACTCGTAGATTTGAGAGATGATTATATAAAGTGGTTTGGTAACATAAAAGAGGAGAAGGAATTTAGTAAGTTTGGTTCTTTGAGAACCTCCGATTTTGTGATTACAGACCACATGAAAAATGGAGGAATTTCTACCAGTGATAGATATCACGAAGTAAAAAAATTACTTGAAAAGGAAATGGATTTACGTATAGAGTTTTTTAGTAGGATAGAAACCACAAAAGAGAAAACAAAATCACCCCAAAAAATTCATAATGATTTAATTTTTTCTTTTAATTTATCAACTGGTGAATTAAGTCGTTATCCTAAAGAGCTACATGGGTCAATAGAATTTAATATCACGCAAGGGAGAGCAAAAGTACTGAAATTTTTAATTGAAGAAAAAGATAACGGAGATCATTACACTTCCACAGAAAAACTCACTGCAGTTGGAGAATACCGTACTAGTGAAAAATGTCGTGAAGGTATACATAAAATTAGAGAGAATGTACATAAAAAATTTAGAAACGTCCAAGGAGATGAATTCATAGAGAGCAAGCAAACAGATGGTTATAGGATAGGAACTAGAATTGCCATATCTTTTGAAGATACCCCTTAGGTACCCCGTGGATAACTTAATAGCCCTTACAATACCCCATTTAAATAATGGGTTTTTTCTTTTTCAATAAATCATCTAGGGTATGGTTAGAAAACGGCCTCGTAAAGTTTAATTGATGGATGCAGATTAGTGATGAACAGGTCGACAAATATATGGCTATCTATCTCGAAGAATATGGCCATGAAATTGATAAAGCTCGCGCGCACGTTGAGTTAACTAAGCTTGTCTGCTATTTAGAAGCGATTTATAAATTTAATAATAAAAAAAATTATGAGTGAGATAGAAAAATATTTAACTAAGAAAGGTATCACCTTTCGGGTTGTAGGTGGGGAACTTATTACGAAGTGTATTTTCTCTAATTGCGATAAAGACAGTAGAGATAACGAAGGACATTTGTACTTTAGTACAAATACTAACCAGTATCAATGCAAAAAATGTAATACTAGCGGTAATCTTATCACCCTCAAAAAACATTTTGGAGATCTTAATATAAAAACTGAAACTGGTTCAATGAGAAATATCAGAAGTGTTACTCCGACAATGGTAGAAAATTACCATGAAGCATTACCGGAAAGAATTAGAGAATACCTTAATACTCGAGGTATATCTAATGACATCATAGATAGCCACAAGCTTGGGTATATGGAGCAATATGGAAGCAAATGGATCGCTATTCCCATCAAAGATATAGATGGAAATTACAGTTATTTTAAACTCCGTCAAGATCCACAGTATGGTAAAGATAAAAAAACGTGGCCAAGTGGTAATGCAGATATGGAAGTAAAGGCCCAGATATATGACTGGGATAGCCTTGTAATGGCTTCAGGTAGAGTTTTAATAGCTGAAGGTGAAATGGATGCTCTTCTTATGAAATCAAGGGGTATAGCTTGTATTACTAATACACACGGGGCCAATACAGCGAAAGATGAGTGGATGGAATATTTCAAACCTGAAATAGAATATTATATCTGTTATGACAATGATAACGCTGGAAAAACTGGAGCCATTAAAATGACAGAAAAGTTATTAAAAAATAAATGTAAAAATATTTTTATTATTCAATTGCCTGAAGAAGTTGGAGAAAAAGGAGATCTCGGAGATTTTGTAATTCGTCTTGGCTTGCCCATTGACGATTTATTTACCAAATATGCAAAACCATACCCAGAAAAAATTGATACTTCTGAATTTAAAGAAATTAATATTCAAGATATCTGTAAAATTCTTGATGCAACAATTAAAAAGGACGATGAAAATAAAGCAATTACTTTTCTGACAATGCTTGCAACTTATACAGAAGAATCTCAAACGAACGTGTTTTTTAGTTCTCCTAGTTCTACGGGTAAATCTCACTTACCTTTATCGGTTGTCGATCTTTTTCCAAAAGAAGACACTATTATTCTTGCAAATTGTTCTCCAACAGCATTTTTTCACGAACAGGGACAGTATGATAAAGATAAAAATGAAATCATTGTTGATCTTTCAAAAAAGATCTTAATTTTTACTGATATGCCAGATACAGGTCTTATTTCACGACTTAGATCTTTGCTTTCCCACGATGCAAAAGAATCTCATTCTAAAATTACAGACAAAAATCAAAAAGGTGGAAACAGAACAAAAAATGTAACAATTATTGGATATCCTTCAGTATATTTTTGTAGCGCGAATTTTCATATCGATGAACAAGAAAGCACAAGGTTCATTGTTCTAAGTCCATCAGTTGAACACGATAAAATATATCAAGGTATTGAACAATCTATTTCAAGGGAAACAGATCGTGAAAAATTTATAGAACTGATTAAAAATGATCCACAACGAAACTTACTAAAAAAAAGAATCATAGGAATAAAGCAAGAAGCTGTAAACGATATAAAAATAGAAAATTCAGAACTTGTGAAAAAGTTATTTCTAAAAGATGGAAAAAGTCTTAAACCTCGACAACAACGTGACATTAAAAAAATTATCACCTTAATCAAAGGATTTACACTTCTTAATGTTTGGTTTAGAAAAAAAGAAGGTGAATACATATTTGCTACAGAAAAAGATATTAGAGATGCTTTTGACCTATGGGAAAAAATCTCCTATGGCCAAGACTATAGCCTCTCTCCTTATATCTATGGAATTTACACAAAAATAATACTGGCCCTTTGGAATGAACCCTCTACTAATTTCGGGGTCTATTCAACAGAGGCAGATAAAAAATTATCCGTAACAAGAAAAGAAATTCTAAGACGTCACTATTTAATATATAAACGTCCGTTAAGTATGCAAAGCCTCCGTGCTCAAATTCTTCCACAGCTTGAACAGTCAGGTCTTATTGTTCAAGAACGAAGCACAGATGATAAAAGAGAAATGGTGGTGATCCCCTTAGAAACTGAAATGGAAGAGAAAGAAATATATAGTGACGAGGGGTATGGGGTAAATACAGAGATCACTGAAATGAGTGATATTGTAAAAACTAAACCCATATTTCCTGAAGAATTACCATTTTAGGTAAAAAATTATTAAGCTTAAATAAATTAAAATATGCACAAAATAAAAGCCAATAAGACCTCTGCAAGAATCATTAAGGAACTTGAAGATGGATTGGATCCTCATGTTTTAGCCAAGCAAATACTAATAAAAGGCGAAAACAAGCGAATTTTTATTGATTATGTTCTTAAAATACGTGAAAAGGGCCATGTTTATAAAAAAACAGAAGAAGATTTATTAAAAAAATATATTTTTTCTGGCTGGATGCTACGAAGAATGAGAGAAATAGAGAAAAATCTCTTTAATAAACAGCAGATATTTGATTCATGTTTTTATGACCTACCAGGTGAAAAGAAAATAAAAAAAAGAATTAGAAACCTGTCTAAGATAGAAATAAATAACGATATTAAAGAAAATCACTTCGAGCAAGAGAGGTTGGAAAAGCAGATGATCAAAGCACTTAAGCAATTAAGAGAAGAGCAGAACTTTCACAAATTAAAAGAATAGGCTAGCAAAATAAATTTGTTTGTACTATTATTAATGAGCGAAACCACAAAATATAAGATTCTAATATTTTTCATTCTGAAAAAGGGGCAATAGTGATTTTGTGGTTTCGCGATTACAAGATCTTAACTGTTGCCCCTTTTTTGGAGCAAAAAATTATATGGACAAAACAATTAGGTGGGCAATTTATGCCCGAAAATCTACAGAATCAGAAGACAGACAAATCCAGTCTATCGGGGATCAAATTAAATTCTTCAAAGAAATTGCCGAGCACGAAGGTTTGAAAGTTGTAGAAATTATTCAAGAAGCAAAATCAGCTAAGGAGCCATACAAGCGAGACGGATTTACTGAACTTACCAAACTTATTGAACAAGGAAAAATAAATGGTGTGATGGCGTGGAAAATGGATCGCCTTTCACGTAATCCTATTGATAGCGCAACGATTCAATATTTTTTACAGAAAAAGAAACTTCTTTGTGTTAAAACAGCTGAGAAAAATTATTTACCAGAAGATAACGCTCTTATCATGTCCGTAGAGAATGGGATGTCTACGCAATACATTATCGATCTATCAAGAAATGTAAAACGCGGAATGAAATCAAAAGCAGAGAAAGGTTGGTTTCCAAATATTCCACCTATTGGTTATCTTAATTCAAAAACTCACGAAAAAGGAGCGGAAACTATTCTTACCGATGAGAAGCGCTTTTTAGTTGTACGTAAAATGTGGGATTTAATGCTTACGGGGAATTACACAATTCCAAAGATATTAAAAATAGCGACAGATGAATGGGGTTTGCGTACGCCGGACAGAAAAAAACTAGGCGGAAAGCCTTTATCTATAAGTTATATGTATCTTTTGTTTAGTAATATTTTCTTCACTGGAAATTTTATCTACAACAAGCAACTATATAAAGGTAATCACAAGCCAATGATAACTATGGATGAATTTGACAGGGTCCAAGTATTGATGGGAAAGAGAGGTAAACCTAGACCACAAAAACATGATTTTCCATATACCGGTTTTATAACATGTGGTGGGTGTGGCGCTTGTGTTACAGCTTCAAAGAAACACAAAATTCTAAAAGATGGAACTATTAATTATCATACCTATTACCACTGCACAAAGCGCAAGAAATACATTGATTGTAAAGAAAAGCCAATTCGCCTAGACGAGCTTGAAAAGGATGTACAAAATCTTATACAGAAAAATATGATCAGTCACAAATTTTATAAGCTTGGACTTGAAACGTTATCGCAAGTGCATGAGTTGGAAACAAGCAAGCGACAGGAAATTTACGAAACACAACAGAGAAATGTCGAAGAAACCCAAAAGAAACTTGATCGTATCTTGGGATTTCTTATTGATAACACAATTACTAGAGAGCAATACAACACTCAAAAAGAAGAAATGGAACAAGAACTACAAAAGGGCAAAATTAAATTATCAGAAGTTGAAGCACGCGCAAAGAACTGGACTGAACTGACAGAGAACATTGTTCATCTCGCTTATTGCGGAAGTATAGCTTTCAGAGATGGAGATGTTCAAACAAAAAGAGAAATTTTAAATGGTTTGGGTTGGAACCACCGCGTAGAATCCAAAAAACTCTTTATTGATCTGGGCGCTTGGTTTTCTGTACTTAAAAATGGTGAAAAAGTGTTACTGCCAGAAATTGAACGGTTGGAACGAGAAAATATCCATAACACAAAAGGACGAACTGACACTTTCGCATCAATTCGTCCTAAGTTGTGCGTCGGGAAGGATTCGAACCTTCGTAGCCCTAAGGCGACAGATTTACAGTCTGTTGTAATTGACCACTCTACCACCGACGCATAAGAATAAAATACCATAAAAAACTTTTTTTTGCATCTTTTTATTTATTTTTAATTAAAATCCTTCAGACCACAGACTAAACGACGCACAAATAAAAAAAGCTTTGATTTCTCAAAGCTTATTGATTCCTTCTAACAGAACTTTATGATCTTCTAATTCTTCTTCTTTAATTTCATGTTTGAGTTTTTTTCTCATTATTTTAACACCGTCTTGTGCTGAATTTACAACAAGATGACAATGCAGATGAGGAATTGTTTGCCCCGCATTTAATCCTTTGTTGATAAAAATATTATAATCATCATTAAATATTTTTTCAATACAACTTGATACTTTCTTAATTAAGGACATAAAATCAATCTCTTCTTCTATGGTTGTTTCTGTCACAGAAGAAATATGTCGTTTTGTTATTATTAGAAAGCTAAATACTCCTATAGGAAAAAGATTAGCCATAATATAACAATAATCTGTTTCATGAAGAATTAAATCTTCTCTGAAACCATCATCTCCCTTACATAAATTACACATATTATTAATTTTTTATTTGTTTACTATTTGTTTTACAATATCATTCCTAAAAATAATGTCAAAAAAATATCTGGACAAGCAGCAGCATATATGGTAATTTCATAGTAAACACACAGCCCTTTGAAAAAGGACATTTTAAATATTTTGTTATATGCCTTAAGCGCCTATTTGGACTTTTTGGGCATATAATAAAATAAATATTCATCAATTAAATATAATAATATGAAAAAGTTTCTTATTATTTTAGTAACTATTATAATAGTAATAATTACTAAAGCGTTTTCTTCTGCGACAACAAAAACTTCTGAGGAAGATAAATACCTTGAAATACTCTTTGGCATAGGTTCTATAGTTTTTCTTATGCTTATTGTAGTTTTAAATAAATTTTTAATAAAATTATTTAAAAAAAAATAAATACAAAAAAAATACTCTAAATCCCTCTGCTCTAGTAGAGGGTTTTTTTATTTACGCTTTTATTTTAGAATTTCCTTTTAACTTAATCGGGCTTTTGATTTTCCCTTTTTGATTTTGAATTACCAGTTCATTATTCTTTACAGACACAACCACAGTATCACCTTTTTTAACTCCATTTGAAATTATGTATGTAGCCACAGGATTTAAAATCTTGTTTTGAATCAAGCGATTAAGTGGTCTTGCACCATAGTGTGGATTGTAACCTTCTTTAGCTAAGTAAGATAAAGCTTCGTTTGAAATCTTTAATCCGATATCTTTTGCTTTTAATCTATCTTCTACAACTTTGATTCTCAAACTTACTATTTCCAAAATAGCTTTTTCATTCAAAATATCAAAGACAATTATTTCATCTAGTCGGTTCAAGAATTCTGGACGGAAATTATCTTTCAAAGCTTCCATAACCTTACCTTTCATATTGCTATAGTCCTCCTTATCGGAATTATTTGAGAAACCAATCGATTCCATTTTTTCAACAAATTGTGAACCGATATTTGAAGTTAGAATAATAATTGTGTTTTTAAAATTAATTACCCTACCTTTACCATCAGTCAATCTTCCTTCGTCAATAACTTGCAGTAACATATTGAAAACCTCTGGATGAGCTTTTTCAATTTCATCAAATAATATCACTGAATATGGTCGATGTCTGACAGACTCAGTCAACTGTCCTGCTTCATCATAACCGACATAACCTGGAGGTGAACCAATTAATTTTGAAACAGAATGTCTTTCCATATATTCAGACATATCAACTCGTATCAAAGCTTTGTCGTCATTAAACATAAATTCAGCTAAAGCTTTTGTTAGTTCTGTTTTACCGACACCAGAAGGACCTAAGAATACAAATGAACCGATAGGTCGATTTGGATCTGAAATACCAGCCCTAGATCGACGTATAACGTCAGCCACTCTCTTTATTGCATCATCTTGACCGATAACTCTTTTTCTCAATTCATCTTCCATTTTCTCAAGTTTTGCTCTTTCCTCTTCAAGCATTTTGTTTAATGGGATACCTGTCCAACGAGCGACAACTTCAGCAATATCTTCAGCAGTGATTTCTTCTTTTAAGATTCTGCGAGATTTTTGTAATTTCTTTAATCTCAAAAGTTTTGTTTCTAAATCTTTTTTAAGTGTAGGAATTTTCCCGTAACGAATCTCAGCAGCTTTTGATAAATCTGCTTGCATTTCAGAATTTTCAGCTTCAATACGAAGTGTGTCTAATTCTTTTTTAATTAAACGGATTTCACTTACAGTTTCCTTTTCATTCTGCCATTTTAATTCTATTTCTTTTGTCTTCTCTTTTAAATTACTAATTTCTTTATCGATTTCTTTTACTCTCGATTGTGCCTTC
>JBAXEA010000017.1:0-13924 GCA_037140655.1 bacterium
CCAAGGCCACCTAGTGTATTTGCATAGTTACCTAAAAATGCAGGAATGGCAAACATCAAACCTATAAGTGGTAAAACCACTGCTATTACAGTAACCCACATAATCATAACAAAATACTTTCTAGTTTTTTCTACTGATTTATAAATAGCATCGATTTTTGCATCTTGTTCTATTAATCTTTTTAATATTTCTTGTTGTGTATCCATATAAATATTATATACTTATTGACTAAAATACTAAAGTCATAATATACTACCCTCATGTACGAAGAAGAACAAGAAGAGGAAAAAACAGAAGATAAAACCTGTAAAAATTGCGGTCTTCGCCAGTATGGTGAAGTATGTGCAAATTGCGAAACACCCATCGAAGAAGAAGTTGACTTAGATAAAAAGAAAGAAGACGACTACGACGAATACGACTGGCGAGACCACAGATAAATTACTCTATAATTTTTGCATCTACTTTTATAGTTTCATTATTGCCATCGTATTGATGGTCTGTTTTTATTGAAACTCTTCTTGAAAAAACTTTTACTCTCCAAAAAAATAAAATGGTAAAAATCATTCCAACAATTGTAATAACAAAAATAAAGCGGAAGAACCAATAAGGACCACCTAGAAAATGCGTATATCCTAAAGAATAAAATAAAAATAAAAAAATAATTGTTCTTAAAAATCTACTCATTTTTTTTATAAAAATGTGCTACTAAAATAATAACAATCAATGAAAAGAAACTAGTAAGTGCAAGCATGGGTAAAGAAATATAACCACCGAATTCACTTATCAGACGTTGATAACACGAAACCCCTGTAGAGTCACAAGCGATATTTGAACTATCTCCAAAATAATAAATTAAATTTTGATAAACAGAAATCAGAAAACCAAAAGAAACTAAAGGTAAGACATATTTAATAACTTTTCTATCTTTATTCCAAAAAGCCATTCCGAGAATTATCGTAACTGGAAAAATAAAAATTCTTTGAAACCAACACAAATGACAAGGAATAAAACCTATTATTTCAGAATATATTAATGATAATACTGAAGCAAAAAAAGAAATTAAAAAACTAAGTAATAAAAAATTTTTATTTACAAAATCTAATATTTTATTTTTTCCAAAATTACCAAATAGTAAGATAATTACCAATAAAGATACAATCTGGAGAACAATAGCTCCAGTTCCTAAAAAAATATTTAGGTTGTTGATTGTATCAATATTCATAAATTATTGTGGTAATGTGCAAGCTGTTTTCGAAGCCAATGTTTCAAGTTTTACTCCTGAACCATCAGTTGAATCAAGCGGTATCACTGTTCCATCTGCTAACTTCCAAGTAGGATAACCTTCGATTTTATTATCTTTACAAATTTGATTTTGACCTTTTCCATCAGGAGTTGAACATTCAACATAAGGAAGAAGTTTTGCAGAAGACCCAAATAATTTCTTTTGAGCTATACAATGAGGACACCAAAATGCTCCATAGAATGTGGCTCCTTTGTCTTTTAAACATGTAGCAAAAGTATCATACTTACCTGGAACAACTGGTTTTGAAATACCTTGAAACATAAACGCAGCAATTGACCCTAATACTAAAACGACAATGACAATAAAAAAGGTTGTTTGTTTTGTGATTTTCATAGCTAAAATTATAACACAATAAAATGCGACCGCAATTAATAATTAATTAAATAAAACAAAAATTTTTGGTAAAAATATAATACATCCAACAACAACTGACATTAAAACTGATAGAAAAACAGCAGCCGCAGCTACATCTTTTGTATCGCGTGCATATGGATGATATTCCGGACTCGTAAGATCAATGTCGATTTCAATAGCTGTATTAAAAGTTTCCGAAATTACAACTATCCCAATCGAAAATACAATAAACAACCATTCTGTCTGTGTAATAGACAGAATGAATCCTAAATAAATTGCCAATAATGCAAATAAAATTTCCAACCAAGCATTGTGGGTTGTCTTAATTAAAATTCCAAGACCCCTCCAAGCATGTGTACTACTTTTAATTCTTGCAACCAGTGAAAATCTTTTTTTGTCTTTTATTTTTTCCATCCCATTAAAAATTTTAATTAATAATATTTTTTCTTTTACTTAAGCTCCGTTAAATTTTTAACGGGACAAGTATATTATTCAAACTTTATATCAAAAGGATACATTCCCATACTGCATGTTCCATTAAATGTGCCGGCTTGTTGTGTGCCCACATCTATGTCAGTAGTTCCTGACAATGGAAGACTTCTGCTTATATTCATTTCTGGAATACTAATAGAAGAAGAACAATCAAATGTACCATTTGTCTCGACTCTTAAAATCGTAGGAATACCCGCTTTTGCGACACTATGAACTGGATTAAATCCATCTTTTGCTTTTATTTCTATAATTTGTTTACCGTCAACAATAGATACATTGTTTACATTTTGTTCTACTTTTTTACTGTCATCGACTGAAACTGATTGATCTTTGTTTGTATAATTAATTGCAAAGAAAATAATTAGCATTGCGATAATTACTGAAACTATTATCATTAAATTTTGTTTACTTTGTTTATCCATAAATTAAAAATTAAAAACTGGGGGTAAAATATTAAATACGACTAATGCATTTATTAAGTTAAAAACTGCAAATAAAATAACTATCAATCCTGCAGTTTTAAAGAATATTCCTGAATTCTTATGATTACTGATGGACAATGAACTAAATGACACTAAAGCAAGTACAGGAAGAGTCCCTAATGCAAATGATAACATAATCATTGCACCATTTGTAAAACTACCAGTAGAAAGTGCATAGACTTGCATTGATTGAGTAAAGCCACAAGGTAAGAAAAAAGTAACGATACCCACAAGAAGTGGTGTCAGAGTATGATTTAATTTTGATACACCCAGTGCATGTTTTGATAAAAATTTTGGCATTCCAATCTGAAATCTTTTTGCCCAAGGAAAAACATCAAGTAGATTTATTCCCAATATAAGCATAACTATTGCAATCAAAAAACTTATTACAAACATACCAAAACCACTTAACCTAAACAATGATCCTGCCACGCCGACAAGCCCACCCAATACAAAGAAAGAAACGATCCTACCAACATGGAACATTATTTGTGGTTTTATTTTATCTCCATCTTTTGCAAAACTAGCAGACATTGAAAGTACAAGTCCACCGACGACTGCCATACAAGAAGAAAGTGAAGCAATAATACCGATGACAAAAGCAGAACTAAAAGTAATTTTAGTAGGACTAAAAAATCCACTCAAACCAATCTTTTGTAAAAAAATATAAATACCAACAAATAAAATAACTATAGGTATAGCAATACCAAATTCTTCCCATTTTATTTTTTTATTTTCTTTAGCATCTTTTAAACCTTCGGGAACTAATGTATATCCATGTTTTGATAAAACAGTATTTAATTCTTCTGCTACTTCACTCTTATTTCTTTCTCCGAATTCACCAGTGACTGTAACTGAATTTGATTTCAAACTTGCTGTGACATCTGACACATAAGGAAATTCTTTTAATTCACTTTCTGTCATCAATACACAAGATTTACAATGCATGCCTCTTATATGAAATTTATATATTTGTTTTTCCATAAATAATTATTTTAATCTTACCACAAAATTATAATTTTCTACTTTTAATTCTTAAAGAATTTGATACGACTGAAACACTTGATAATGCCATAGCTCCACCGGCAAATATTGGATTCAATAACCAACCAAATAACGGATAGAATAATCCTGCAGCAAGTGGTATGCCAATTACATTGTAAAAGAATGCCCAGAAAAGATTTTGTTTAATACCTTTCATAGTTATTCTGGATAATTTTACAGCTTTTACAATCTTAGAAATATCTCCATTTAAAAGAACAATACCTGCAGAATCTATAGCCACATCTGTTCCTGTGCCCATAGCAATACCCACATCAGCTATAGCGAGCGCTGGTGCATCATTTACACCGTCTCCTGCCATTGCTACTATATGCCCTTGTTTTTGCAATGCCTTAATTTTTTCTAACTTATCACCAGGCAATGCATGTGCAACAACTTCATCAATACCGACTAAAGAAGATATATATTTAGCAGTATTTTGATCATCGCCTGTGACCATAATTATTTTAACACCAAGTTTATGAAGATTTGATAAAGATTCCTTAGCTCCATTTTTTATCTCATCTGCCACAACGACAAAGCCGATGACATTCTGCCTATTTGCAACGATTACAGGTGTTTTCCCTTCTTGTGTATATTGTTCTAATATTGAAGCATCAAAATCAATTTTTAAATCTTCAATTAATTTTTTATTTCCGATAAAATATTCAATACCATTTATAGTTCCACTAATACCTTTTCCTTCAATATTTTTGAAATTTAAAATATTTAAAGTTGATAAATTATTTTCTTTTGAAGAGTTTACTACTGCATGTGCAATCGGGTGTTCTGATTTATTTTCAAGTGAGAATAATATCGACAAAAATTCTTCATCTTTCATTTTTGAAAAATTCTTAATATCGACTAATGTCGGCTTACCTTTAGTTATCGTTCCTGTTTTATCTAGAATGATTGTGTCTACTTTGTACAATTTCTGCAACGTAGCAGCGTCTTTTATTAAAATTCCTTCTTTTGCTCCCTTTCCCACACCTACGATTATCGCTGTCGGAGTAGCAAGGCCAAGAGCACAAGGACAAGCTATAACTAAAACACTAACAAAAGATATTAGACCAAAGGAAATATAACCAAAAGAAATCCAAACGACCAAAGACAACAATGCAATAATCAAAACTATTGGCACAAATATACTAGAAATTTTATCAGCTAATGCTTGTATCGGAGCTTTTGATCCTTGTGCCTCTTCTACCATTTTAATAATTTGAGCAAGTAAGGTTTCAGAACCTATTTTTGTCGCCTTGAAATTAAAAGTTCCTGTAGTATTTATCGTACCGGACGAAACACTATCATTAATATTTTTATGCACTGGCATTGGTTCTCCTGTTATCATTGATTCATCAACATACGAACTACCTTCTACTAAGATACCATCTACGGGAATTTTAGAACCAGGTTTCACTATTACTATATCTCCATGAACGACTTCATTGATTGAGATTTCTTTTTCAATACCATCTCGGACAACAAGAGCAGTTTTAGCCTGTAGATTTAAAAGTTTCTTTATTGCATCTCCTGTTTTTATCTTTGATTTTATTTCTAAATACTTTCCTAAAGTTATGAATGTCACAACAATGATCGTCACATCAAAATATGTATGGACTACATTTGGTAAATTTTTTAATAAAGTATTAGAAAATATAACTACAAACAAACTAAAAACATAAGCTAGACCTGTGCCTATACCAACTAGTGTATCCATGTTTGCTTTGCCATAACGAAAAAATCTATACACCCCAAAAAGGTAAGGCTTACCAATAGAAAACAATACATAAGTTGCCAAAACTGGCATACTATAATATGTGATTTTCTCTACAATTTGATTCATCTCTCCAACTATTTTATATTTCAAAAGAACTTCAAAGATCATCATCAATAAACTTATAATAGCTATAGGTATAGCAACCATAAGCTTACTTTTGATTTTTAAAATTTCTGTTGCATTTTCATTTTTATTTTTCGAATCTTCTTCTAAGACAAGCGAGTAACCAAGCGGCTCAATCTTTTTTGAAAGTTCGCTGGGTGAGACAGTAGATTCATCGAACAATAAATGCACAGATTCATTTCCATAATTCGCAGACGCAGAAGTTACCCCGCCAGTTTTGCTTAGAGTTTTTTCAATTATTCCTGCGCACGAAGCACAATGCATTCCTTTTATTTTATATATTTTATTATTTTGCATAAATTATTTATAGTGAGCCTGTCGAATCTATTTTCTTTTTAGTTGATAAACCTTTAGCATTTCTTTTGACGCTTTATCTACTTGGCCTTTTTTTATTTGGTTTACCAAACAACAACTCAAATGTCCTTCCATAAGTTTATCTTCAATATTTGATAATCCTTGTTTTACTGCTGATGTTTGAGTTATTACATCAATACAATAAATATCATCCTCTATCATTTTTTGTAAACCGCGAATTTGTCCTTCAATTATTTTTAATCTTCGTATTAATTTTTCTTTATCATTTGTCATATTTACAGTATATACCCCCTAGGGGGTATCGTCAATATATTAAATTGATTAAAGAACCAATATAAGCTACCATTAGTATGAGCGAAAATCGTTCTTTAAATAATACAAATTAAAAACAAACCCATGGAAATTCTAAGCAAGGATCAAATAGGGATGTTTTTAATATCCCTAGAAAAAAGACTCACTTTATGGACAAAGAAAAATATAGGCTTACCAGAGTTATTAATAGCCTTAAGGCATGTAATAATATCAATTCAAAGTTGGTATTTATCCCCACTTTTGTTGAAAAATTTTAACAACTATGGGGCTACATTTGGAACTTTTATTTTAGCATCACTTGTAAGCATTCTTTTCATTAAAGTATCTGATAGATACAAAAATGATTGGTTTAAGATGGAAGCACTTAAGAGTGGTGAACATATTAAATCAAAAACTATTTTAGTTAAATTTTTAATTATTTTAGCTAGAAAGAAAAAAAGGGTGTCTAAATTTTTATTTTTCTTAGACCCACAATTGTTTGCACTTTGGTATAGGGATGGACACCATTTATATAATGGCTTTCCTAGCAAAAAAGCATTCTTCTTTTTTGAAGGTAGCTCATTGTTTGCAGCCATTTTATGGACAGTATTAGTTATGATCTCTAATTATTTAGGGATACTACCTTATTTTACTGTCATATTAATAGGTTCTTTGGCAATAATATTATTTTTAATAATCGGCTCTATTGTTGCTGTCGTATTATTAAGAGGTTTAATATTTTTTGTTAATAACCTAAAAATATTAATTTATGCAACTGTGCTGACAATATTAATGACAATAATATTGTCGATGAAATTATAGGAACTCACATTAAATGATGAGTTCCTTTTTATTTATATTAGAAATTATATCCCTCCCCTGTTAGTTTTTGTCTTTTTTCCAATTCTTCTAAATGTTGATTCCTTTCTTTTTCAAATGATTCTGATTCTAAGCCGTAATTTTCTATCATTCTTGAGGCGTGCTTTGCTCCTAAGTAATGAGGCATGATAACAAAAGACGCACCCTTTTTATATAATATTTGTGAATCTTTTATGCTATTTGATATAACGATAATAATACCATTTGGATTATGGCTTCTATAATATGAAACTAATTTCATATTTGTTCTAAAATCAGGAATAGTTGAGACTACTGCTTTAGCTTTAATAAAACCGACTTCTTCAAGCATTATTATATCTTCAGCATCACCAAAACAACATGGAATATTGTTCTTCTCTAATTTTTTTATTGAATTTGGATCAAAATCAACAACAAGATATTTGTGATTCATTTTTTGTGCGGTATTTACGAAATCATAACCCACGCGATCATAACCAAAAATAATTAAATCGTATTCCTTTTTCTCCTCTTCTTTTTCAATTCTATTTCCTTTACCAAATTCTATAACATGTAAAAACTTTTTTAAACGAGGGTAAATCTTGTCTGAATAAATAATAAAATAAGTTGAAGCAGGTATAGTAATTATTCCAACTAATGTAATAAGTGAAACCACTTCTCTATTCAATTGACCAAAGCTCAAACCAAGAGCTATCAGAATCAATGAGAACTCACTTATTTGAGCAACAGTAATACCTGTTTCAAAACTAGTTCTATCTTTGTATCCAAGCAAATCTACAAGGAAAATAACTATCAATGGTTTTATTATTAAAACAAAAACTGACAAAATAATAGCAGGTACAATTATCATACCTATGTCTGCGAAAACCATCTGGGAACCAAGCATTACGAAAAATAGTAATATAAAAAAATCTCGAAGTGGCTTCATCCTAGATGCTATTTCTTGGGAGAATTTAAATGATGAAAGAGCTACTCCAGCAGCAAGCGCACCTATTTCGATAGAAAAGCCTAATAAATAAAAAACTCCTGCAAGTCCAAGACCCCATGCTATCGAAAACAAAAAAAGTAATTCTTGTGAACTTGCCAAAAATGAAGAAATTCTAGGTAAAATATATTTACTAATAAGATAAATTCCAAAAAAGAAAACTATACCTTTCAATACAAGCAATAAAGAAAATACAAATGGACTACCTTCTATTGAATTTAATTTACCGATAATTGAAATAAATAAAAGAACTATCGTCGCAAAAATATCTTGAACAAGTAAAAATCCTGTAGATATTTTTCCATACAATTTATCTAAATCACCCTTATCAGAAATTAATTTCAAAATAATAATAGTACTTGAGAAAGTCAAAGCCATAGCTCCATAAAATGAAACGATATTGCTATAACCAAGTGAATGCATTACTAAAAATCCAGCAATAGATGTAAGAACGATCTGTCCAAGTCCGGTAATAACAGAAACTTTACCAACTTCACGAATTACATTCGGCTTTAAATTAAGTCCGATAATAAATAGCAAAATAGCAATACCTAATTTAGAAAATAATTCTATATATTCGGCTGATTGAGCAAGATTCAAAAAATATGGACCAACGATAATACCACATAAAATATAACCGACGATAAGTGGTTGTTTAAGAAAACGCATTATAAAGGAGATAATAGTGGCAAGAAAAATAATAAGCCCAATATCTATAAAAATATTCATGCAAAAATTATAACAAAAAAATGAATTTTTGTCTTTATTGATACTGAATATAAATAGGTTGTGGAGAAAGTTTTAGGACCTCAGGTGGAGTCATTAAGGTTGTGCCTTTTTCCCATAGATCATTCTTGTAGAATAATTTAAAACCAGTAAATTGAACGGGTTCTTTATATATATAACTCTTGTAAGTAGTTAATTTTTTATCTCTACTTCCCCAACCATCCATATCCATCACAACCTGAACCTCAGGCAATGGTTTTATATTTTGATAGTTCGTAACCATTTTTTGTGTATAGCGATGTACAATCAAAACCTTAGGTGTTAAATTATTTTCTTTTACTAACTTGGCTAGATATTCTGCTGCATAATTTATATCGCTTGCATCAAAACTTCCAACTACTGTTCCTGGTCTTGCACCTGTTTTCATAGAAAATTCTGGATCAATACCTAAATGAACATTTGGCATTTTTAAATATTTTTGAAGTAGTGGTAATTCTGTCGGCAAATTACTCAATGCTACCTGCACATCCAAAAATACAATAGCATGTATTTTGTCTGCCATTTTTATTATTTTATCAATTTCAGTAGATGGCATACGAAGTCTATATTTTTTATCTGACCCAGCATACCCTTGAGCTGTCACAGCTACATAATGAAGTGCTGGTACAACTGGAGTATTTGGATCTGCTTCGTTCCATTTCTTAACTTCACTCATAAGCTTGGAAAGCATTTCATCTTCTGGATACTGCCCTAGTGCTCCCATATTCTTAGAATATAGATTTCCATAGTAAGCGACAATACGATGAAATGGCAAAAGTGCTCCATCATTTGGATAAACAGTATTCTTGGCTGGCCAAATGCTTGGTTTTATCACAACTGGTTTTGGTGGTAATGTTTCTTTTACTAAAGTTGTTTTACCAGTTTTTTTATCAACTACTTTTTTTGTAACTATTATTGGCTTTGGTACGGGTGGTACAGGTATATTCGCTAATTTAAGCATTCGAGCATCATAGTCTTTTTTATCAAGAGGCAAAACGCCAGGCAAGGCTGGAGCAACAGGAATAATTGGTTCTTCTTTTTTAGGAACATAACTTTCTTTATTATAAGAAGTTGAATTAAAATTAAAAAAACCTGCAACCAAAAAGGCCGCCATTAAAAACAAAAATACTACCACGACGATTAATAAAATACGGATATATCTAAATATCTTTTTATTTTTTCCAATAAATTCTTTTATCATTACAAATGAGTATAACAGATTTATATTTTTTTCGCTCCTTCTTTTCCTTCGAAGATCATTTCTTCTAATTTATTTCTATCACTTGGCTTCTCTCTTTCTTGTAATGGCTCTGGCAGATCTTCTATTTTGCCTAGCTTACCAATAGCAATCATTAAACCTATTTCATAATCATCATTAATATTCAATTCTTTTTTAACTATCTCACCATTATATCCTGCCATGCCGTGAGCTATTAAATTCATCTCAGAAGCCTGCAATGCAATATTTTCCCATGCAGAGCCAGTATCAAACATGTGGGTAGGATTCACTTTATCATGTGAAGTTTTCTTTGAAAGAACTACAACAAATGCTCCTGCATTCTTACACCACACTTGATTCCCTTCCATCAAAAAAGATAGAAACAAATCAAAATCAGGAGTGCCTTTTAAGACATATATAAATCTCCAAGGTTGAGCGTTAAAAGCTGATGGCGCCCATCTACCCGCTTCAAGCAATGTCATCAACTCTTCTTTCGACACGCCTTCCCCAGACATAGCACGAGGTGAATATCTTTTCAGAAACACATCACTAATATCATATTCGGTTGTTCTGCCGTTTACTGTTTTCATATTATTTTAATTTTAAATTAATAAATTAATTAAATCGATGGTGCCTTTGATGTTTGCGTATTTGGACTCTGTGGGCTGATATTTATTTTCTGCATGTCTGGATTTCTGATTAATAAAAATAGGCCTACGACAATAAGAGCTATTATCAAAACATTTATTATTATTACTGCTTTCATTTTATTTTACTTATTCTAATAAAACTATTAAAAGTATATCACAATTTTATATATTTTTAATTTATCTCAATGTCCACATACACAACTTCTGGAAATCTGTCTCTTATGTTTTTTTCTATTTCATCTATATGATTTCCGACAAGCCTGGGTACGCGATCTGTCATTTTAAACATCAATTTTGTAAATTCTCCAAAATCATTTCTTATCTCTTCATATTCTTCTCTTAATTCTCCTGCGCGATATATCTCTTCATAAAGAGGCGTGCCATTCCACTCGACTGATGTGTAAATACGATATTTGCCGATATCTACAGCGACTGATTTAAATTCAATAATTTTTTCCACACATGGATCTTCAAGTAAAAGTTCTTCTATCCCTTCTTGTGTTTCGTCATTGATTGATTTACCGATAATATACTGATGGTTTTTTATAATCAAAACAATAGCTAAGAAACCAAGAATAAGCCCAACTATTATTCCACCAACTGAGTCATATAAACTATTCTTAGTTAAGAACATCAACAACTGAGCAAGTAGTGCGACAAGCACACCGGCTACTGCAGCACTGTCTTCATACACCACAGCGAGAGTCACAGGATCAGCATCATCATCTTCAAAAAGATTCCAAGAAAATTTCTTTTTACCTTGTAATTCTTTAACTGCAATATATAGAGTTACGCTTTCAATCAGTAAGGCAATTAATAAAATAATTACACTTGTAATATTGAAACTATATAATTTATCTTTGTCGAGCAAAGAAGTTATGGAATGGTACACAGTCACGCCAGCTCCAATAAATAAAATTCCGCAAGCTGAAATCAGAGACCAAAAAAATCTTTCAATACCGTAACCATAACCATGATCTTCATCTGCTATTTTCTTTGAACGCTTCAAACCCACAAGCAAAAGTGATTGATTTAAAGTATCGGCAAAACTGTGTACACTTTCAGCAAACATACTGGCAGAGCCCGTCAAAACAGCCACCATTGTCTTTATGATAGTTACGAAAGTATTACCTATTAGAGCGAAAAATACAGACTTTTTACCTTTTGTGTGTGCCATTTGTTTGTTGGTTGATTATAGCAAAATTATCCCAAAAAACATTATTTTAAGGTAATTTTATTTTTTAGTACAATTAAGTGAATATGAAAATGCTTTGGGATAGATTTCTTTCTGTCAGGGACTTCAGCCATTAATTCATAATTTTCATTTATATATTTTTCCTTAATTTTATCGAGTTCCTCTTTTTCTAAAGTATTTAATCCTTTATAGTTTGTATGTCTTTTTGGAATTATCAAATGATTAGTCTTAGATATCAAATCCCAAGGAAATCTAGATTCTAGAATTTTCCAATATTTAAATTTTTTCAAAATTAAAGTTTCCTTACATAACGGACATCCATCATCTAAGTGCCCCTTTTCTTTAAGAGCTTGATACTTCTTATTTGTTTTTTCTGTTCTTAGTACTGTTCTTACCATTCATGCATATTAGCAAAAATTAGCAAAACAATAAAGAAAATATTATTTTAAGTCAAAAACCTTGATTGGATTCATTCTTAATATGTTCTCTGCTTCTTGAAAACCTTCACTATAATCGAAATCCCAACGTGGAGGTAAGGCAAATACATAAGTATTATTTCGAGCAAGTTCCGTAGCACTTATTGGTGCAGCAGACACAGCATAATCTTCCTTTACGTATGAATCCCATTGAGCTAAAGTAAAAACCATTATTGGTATATCTTCATAATGAACAGCCGAAGTCCATTTTGGATTTCTTATTAAAATGGTTGGACCTGTCTCTTCTTTTGTATTGGTCGTCAAAGGATTTCCGTTCCAAGTATTTGTGACAATAGAATACCCCTTCCAGTCATCTGGTAATGAGAAATTAAATCCGTAATCTGTATTACTATAAACTACAATAGAATCAATTGGGGTCTCTACATTATTTACTATTAAAGTATTTTTATTTTTAAAATAAAAGAAACACGCAATAAATACAAAGATCGCAACCGGTACTAAAATTACAAAAATTTTTTTATTTTTCTTCATAATAATCATGACGTGTAAAAGTTATAAATATTACATTAATTAGAAGCAGTACAACCAACTCTTGCATAACTTAGAGCTTTGAACGCCTTTGTTGTGTCTGGAATAACGATACCCTTTCCTTCGGTCAAAGGATAACGTAATTTATATATTCCTGTCTTGTCTGTTTTATAGATTTCTTTTTCTTTATTGGCCGAACCTTCTATCACATATGAAAATACGTCTGTGATAGTATCATCATCTAGTGTGCCTATGACAGTACCAGCATAGCCATTCGTCATATCAGGCCCGTTTTGTGTACCCTTTTTAGTTCCCTCAACTTTTACGCCATCAATAGTAATATCTAAAAATTCATTTACAGCATAAGGTTCAGACTTTGTGGCTTCGTGACTATATGTATAACATTGTCGCCCATCAACTAATGAAATATTTTGTTGGATAGGAATAGACACAACAACAGGAACTTCGTCTTGAGATATGATTTGGTTAACTAATTTCGGTACCCAAAAACTTTGAGTGAAAATCAAACCAAGTCCGATGATAATCAAAATTAACAAAAAAATTCTAAATGCTTTCATTTAGTAAGTATAACACTATTACAAGTCTAATATTAAAATTATTTAATTCCGTGCTCGTGAAAACATTCTGAATATTGCTTATCCATTCTCAAGATATGATTCATCAGCCAATTTCCAGAAAATTCTCCCATCTCTTTTAGTATCACCTTCTTGTCTTGGCTACTATCTTGCATTTGTTCTTCAAAACCTTTAACCATCCTTCTGAATTTATCATGCACGTTGATGTGCTCTAAAGCTCCAGGATATTTTGATATTTCAAAATCTTTTTCTTCTGTTGATAGATGATAATTAGCATATTCATTTAATTCTCCCACCTTCAGATACGCTTCTTCATCTGAAAGAGAAGTATTTTCCACCAAGCTTAAAATACTACTACAAATATCTAAAAACTTTTTATGTTGTTCATCTATTTCTACAACACCGACACTATATTCCTCTGTCCAAACAAATTTGTTGCTCATAAAATTTTATTCATTTAAATAACAATGTCTAAATTATATCAGATTATTTTTTAAAAACGATTTTAATTTA
>JBAXEA010000018.1:0-13527 GCA_037140655.1 bacterium
CTAAAACAAACACCCCAAAGGGTGTTTTTTATTATGTTATAATTAATCTATGTCACTTTTTAATAAAACTCGTAGTTGGTATGGTCGTTATGAACGGCCCATTTCTTCTATTTCACTTATATCTGGTTTTATATTTGATATTCTTACTTTGAAAAGAGTTGATACATTTTGGGAAAATTCTTGGATCATTGCTCACTTATTGATAGTTGGTTTATTTATAGTTCTTATTCATATAAGAGAGGCAGAGGAAGGAGATGAGAAAAATCCAACAAAAGTACACTTTTGGTATGTGAATATATTGCAATTTTTCTTTGGAGGTTTGCTCTCTACTTTTTTAGTATTTTATTTCAGAAGTGCAGATATCTTTGTAGCTTGGCCATTCATTCTTTTGCTTGTTGCTGCATTTGTTGCGAATGAATCAATGAAGCATCACTATACCAGATTTACTTTTCAAATGAGTTTGTTTTTCCTTTCAATTTATTCATTTGCAATATTTTTTATTCCCATACTCTTGCACAAGATAGGAGATTGGGTATTTATACTTTCTGGTGTCATTAGTCTTGCCGTAATTACATTATTTACTCTTATTCTTTTGTTTTTTGCTAAAGAAAAAACAATAAAAAACAAAAAAGTATTTTTTACTACTATTTCATGTATATTTATATTTGTTAATTTTTTATATTTTACAAATTTAATTCCACCTATACCTTTGTCTCTTAAAGATGCTGGTATATATAATTCTGTACAAAGAAATAATAGTGGAAATTATGACGTTACGTATGAAGATTATGGATGGAAAAAATATTTTAAATTCTATCAAGATTTCAAAGAAGTTCCTGGTTCTCCGATTTATGCATATAGTGCGGTATTTTCTCCTAAAGATTTAAATTTACAAATTGTGCACGAATGGCAACATTATGATAATTCTCGTAAAAAGTGGATAACGGAATCATTGATAAATTTATCAGTTTCAGGTGGTAGAGATGGTGGCTTTCGTACATATTCTATGCGCTACAATTTAGAACAAGGAAAATGGAGAGTGAATATAAAAACTAAACAAGATCAAATTATTGGTACATTACGATTCAATATAAATATAGTTAATGAACAACCATTGCTTGTGAATGATACTAAATAGCAATTTTCATCTAAAGTTCATATTACTTATGTATTATGTAAATACATAAGTCGAAATTATTAATTAATAAATTAAATTATGAATAAAAATATTAAGAGGAATTCTGTAATATTTGCTTTAGTATTAGCATTTTCTTTTGTTCCATTTTTTGGAAATATTAACAATGCTTCTGCAGCAACCGTAAAAGCAAAAGCAAAACCAAGTGTCGTATCAGTGAGCATGACAGCAAGTAACTTTGCATTCACACCATCAGTAATAAATGCAAAATTAGGGGATACTGTGAAGGTGACTTTAACAGGAGCAGATGCAAAACATAGTTTTGCTTTGTCAGCCTTTCATATAAACACAAAAGTTAATCCAGGACAGACAAAGACTTTTTCATTTAAGGCTACAAAAAAGGGAACATTCACTTTTAAATGTGGTGTACCTTGCGGGGAAGGGCATAAAGATATGACAGGTACTGTCGTGGTTAGTTAGAAAATTCCTGAAATCCTTGACATGATGGCATAAAAATGCTATCATGTTTTAGGTATATTAGTTCTTTAAATATTTTTCATTATATTTGTTGCAAAAATTACCTTGTTCTTAACTTTTTGAGACCAAAGTAATTTTTATAACAAATTTTAAAATTAATAATTAAATAATGAAAAAAAATACTTTAAAATTGTTTACGTTTATAAGTAAACAATTTGAAACCTTCTATTCAGTTTTGTTTGAATTTGATAAAAAGGGTTTTGGAAACTTAAAAAGATTATTGATGCTAGCTATTTCTTTGTTTGGTTCTATTTTAGAACTAATAGTAGTTATGGTAATAATTTTTTTAATTAAGTTAAGTATTCCAGAAAACTTAACTCATTTTCTTTTTTTATCCTTACTTGTGATTAATGGATTATTGGCCATTTGGGGATATAAAAGGTTTAAATTTTTAGAAATTAATTCAAATAGTATTGAAAGATTAAAAAAGCTTACGCACTAGATTGTGTAAGTAAAATGCAAGAGCCTTCATCGACATAGATGAAGGTTCTTTTTATTTTAGGTATATGAAAGGGGTTGTGTTATACTGTTTGTGTGTTAAAAGACACAGAAACATCGTCGAAGTTTCGAGGCAAAATAATAAAAATAATCGTATGATGACAGGAACAATCAAGACTCTTACTGATAAAGGATATGGATTCATTACTCGCGAAGGCGAGGCAAAGGATCTTTTCTTTCATTCGAAAGAACTAGTTGGTGTTACATTCGACGAACTTAAAACAGGCGATACAGTCTCTTTTGAAGTTGTTGAAAGTGAAAAAGGACCAGCTGCTACTCAAGTATCTCGCGTATAATACGCAAAACAAAAATACCCTTAGTCTATTTATAGACTAAGGGTATTTTTGTTTGTATAATATGAATATGCAAAAACACAAAACAATTCCATTAGAGGAATTAAAAAAATTAAAAAAACCAGTTAATCCAAATATTAAGCATAAAGAGAATTTAACATTGCTTGATAAGATTGCAGTTTTTATAACAAGCCTAGTCGGTACGATGTGGTGTGCTATTGCTTTCACGCTTCTTGCTTTGGTGAGTTTGCCCGATGCTATACATGGAGGCAGAGCCACCATAGTGTCATGGGTTGCTCAAACATTCCTACAATTAGTCTTATTGTCTGTGATAATGGTCGGGCAGAATTTACAAAACAGACATTCTGAAGCAAGGGCAGATGCGAACTTTGATGTAAATGTAAAATCAGAGTTAGAAATTGAGACAATATTAGAGCATCTAGAAAACCAAAATGAAGAACTAGAAAGAATTACAAAAAAATTAGAAGACAAGAAAGATTGAATTAGTTAGTAAAATAGGGTATGATATGTTTAATATTAATAATTTAAATAAATATAACGCCTAAGGCGGATAATATATGGCAAAAAGAGGAACAACTTTAAGTATAAAAACAAAATCAAGACATTCTCATAAAACAAAGAAGCGACTTGTCGCAAAGAGAGCAATGCTTGCAGTAAAGGCAACTCGAAAAAGTAGAAATACAAAATAATAAAAAATGGAAGCATAAGCTTCCATTTTTTATTAGTATTGACAAATATATTTAATAGTTCTATACTATATGAGTAAGTTGTATTCTCATTGGTTTTCTTGCGCTCGTAGCGCACATACATAACGTATTATCCCTCGTGATAGTCTTTATCGGAAACTGAAGGGAGGTATCCGATCCGTCTTACTTTTTAATATATAGATCGGAATAATATTTTATGTATAAACAAAATACTAGTCGGAGTAAATCCGGCAAGCCATCTTTTGGTGGTAAAAAAAGAGGTTCTTTTAATGGTAGACCAAGATCTAGATCTGGGTCAGGTCGTTCGTCTCGTGGTGGTGGATTTGAGAAATCAATTCATCATTCTCGTTTTATTTGTAAAGCAGATCCTATCATTGAATCAGCTCCATACGTACCTGTGAATAAATTTCACGATTTTAAAATCAATGCTGTATTAAAAGCAAATATTTTGAAAAAGGGTTATGTGAATCCTACTCCTATTCAGGATGCTTCTATTCCTTTTGTGTTACAAGGAAGAGATGTAGTGGGTATTGCAAATACCGGAACAGGAAAGACAGCAGCATTTCTTATTCCATTGCTTGATAAAATTTTAAATAATCCTAAGGAAAAAGTTTTGATTATGGTTCCAACTAGAGAGTTGGCTCTTCAAATCAATAAAGAATTTTTTGATTTTAGAGGACATTTAAATATATATTCAGTGTGTTGCGTTGGAGGTATGGGAATCCACGCTCAAATATCTGGATTACGCCGTCCAAATAATATCGTAATAGGTACTCCAGGACGATTGAAAGACTTAGTAGATCGCAAGGCTGTTCGTTTGGCTGAATTCCGCACTATAGTGCTCGATGAAGCTGATAGAATGCTTGATATGGGATTCGTAAATGATATGAGATATTTGATGGCAAATATGGCACCAAATCGTCAAACATTGTTTTTCTCAGCAACTACTACACCTGAAATAAATAAATTGATTAGCGAATTTTTAACTAACCCAGAAAGTATTTCTGTTAAGACGGGAGACACTGCTCGTAATGTTGATCAGAATGTCGTACGTGTGGGAAGAGGAGAAGATAAAGTTGAATCATTGCAAAATCTTCTTTCTAAAAAAGAATTTGCGAAAGTTCTTATTTTTGGACGTACAAAACATGGAGTAGAAAAACTTTGCCAAACATTGGTGAAAGGTGGATTCAAAGCTGAATCTATCCATGGAGATAAAAATCAATCAAAGAGACAAAGAGCATTAGACGCATTTAGAAATAATCATAGTCAGATACTTGTGGCCACAGATGTGGCAGCTAGAGGTCTTGATATACCAAATGTGACTCATGTTATCAACTTTGATATTCCTGCAAATTACGAAGATTACATCCACCGCATAGGCCGAACTGGTCGTGCAAATCAAACTGGTGTAGCTTTGACTTTCATAAGCTAATTTAAAATAGATACAAAAAATCACAAGGTTCCACCTTGTGATTTTTTGATTTTTCTTATTAAAAATATATAATGAATGTATGATGATATTTAAGAAGGTTGAACAAATAAGTAATCATATAGAAATAAAAATAAGAGAAAAACTAAGTCGTCATCCTATAATATATGCTTTTATCGGTGGTATCGGAGTTATCTCTTTCTGGAGAGGTGTCTGGCGCATGATAGATTATGCAATGGAATCTTATACTTCAATCGAAGTGATACAGAATGCTGGTGGTGTTCAATCACTATGGTGGGATGGTCCACTTTCAATAGCTTTTGGTATGTTGCTATTGTTGCCAACTGGACTCTTCATATCTAGTTTTATCGGTACGGAAATAGCAATTTCGGGCTTAAAAGGGGAGAAAAAGATCGTTACTAAAACAGAACAAGAAGTAGGGGAAGAAGTACAAGAAAGTACTAAAATTGAACGAGAAATCAAAGATATAGACAATCATATGAAATATATCGAGGAGCTACTTAAGAAGAAATAACTAAAATTAACTTGACTTTTTTAATATAATGTGATAGACTATTTCGGTAAATAGTTCTTTATAAATATGTAATTTATTTTATATTACTTAGATTAGTTTTCTTAATTCCTTTTAGGGGCTTGGGAAAACTAATTTAAATAATAATTAATAATAACATCATGAACGCAAAAAATTCATTAACTTTAGATGACATTGTTATCAGAGTTATATTTAGTATTTTTTATGTAATAGCTTTTGTCTATTACTTTTTTCAATCATTTTCCTTTAGGTCTTTGATTAAAAAAACAATAACAACTTTTTTAAGGTTTTTATTGTTCATAGTAATTATTTTACCAGTTAAAATAATTAAGAGCATATTTCATGCTCCTATTGATATAATATTGGTTGCTATGTTTTTCTTAGCAGTTCCGATATTTACATCATTTTATTATGCTTTTTTTGAAGGTATAAATCCAACATTGTACTTTTTTAAAGTAGTTTCTGGTTCTTTTCTTATTGAAACTTTTTTTTTAGTTTCTTTATTAAAGAAAACAAAAAAAGAATGGAGGGATTTTATTTCAATGAATGAACAAGAAAAAGAACCAATTACCTTAACTGCAAAATTAAAGTATTGGAGTAGGCAATATGATCAAAGACAAAAAGAAAAAAGGTTAAGAGAAGAAATTCTCTAAGATCTTAGTTCTTACTAATAAATTTAAGCCCCTATCATGTAATGCGATAGAGGGCTTTTTCTTTTGTAAAATAAAGGTATTTTAAAAATAGGGCAGTGTTTTAAGGCTATATTATAAGGGTGCCTTACCCCTTGACTTTTTAATCATAATATGCTATACTTTACTCAGATTAAGTTCATTACAAATGTTGAATTTTTAGTTGATTTTTGAGTGATTTTCTCAGTTTTCTCTAGGGAGCATTGAGAAAATCATTCAAAAATAACAATTAAATAATTCACAAAAATGAAAAGTACAGTATTAGTATTCTTAATGTTCATCGCTTTAAGCTTTGGAGCATTTGCACAAAAAGGAGAAGCAATTTTTCCTCATCCTCCTTCAAAAGAGGAAATGTATCAGTTGGCAATGTCTGCTACTGATAAGGGTTATCAGTACAGAGAATTTATTATCTCTGCTGTAAAGGCACATATATCTGAAATAGATGGTTATCCAGTTGATGGAAAGAGCGTAGATCAGATTTTCGCTCACATCTATAATGAAGATGTTGTGTTGTTGGCCGGAGACTATGAAAATAGTTTTTGGTATCCAGCACAGTATAAAATGAAAACCTTTAAAGGAATATCTTTTTACAAAGATAAAGCTTGGGTTTTCAGATACAAAGGTTTATCCTTTGTATTGATAAAAGGGGACTGTGGTAACACAGTTTTCTGTAGACTAATGTCTAACTTTACAAATGAAAATACTAATACTAACAACAACAACAATAATAACAATAACGGAAATGGTTATAATAATAACCAGAATAATAATTACAATCAGAATTCTAATTGTAATTGTCCAACTACCGTTGTCGTTCCTGTTGTAAGATATCAACGTCCTGTAGTTTATGCAAACTATAGCAGACCTTATCGCCAAGAGTATCACCAACCACATTATAATCATGGTGGTGGTCATGTTACTCCTCCATCTCACGGTGGACCAGTATCAGGTGGATCACATGGTGGTTCTCCAACATCTGGTGGATCACACAATGGTCCAGTTTCTGGAGGTTCTCATGGACCTTCATCTGGTGGATCACATAGGTAATTCTGTTAGTACTTTTCATTTATTATCATGGTGAATTTGTAAAATTTATATTTTACAAATTCACCACTTTTTTAAGTCTTGAATGTTTAATTGACATTAAAGGTTTAAAATTGTAAGGTATTAAAAACATAAATTAATAATAATATGAAAAATTATATGAAAAAAATAACAATAGCAGTTTTCGCTTTAGCGTTTCTTTTGGTCGCAAACAGTGCACATGCGTCTTGGAATACAGATTCCCAGGACTGTATTGGTAGTGCAATAGGTAATCATACTACTCAAGTAGGTGTCCCAGGTAGTTCAAGTAATTGCTGGAATTTGACATCTGTTTCTGCTAATCAAGGAGAAACAATCAACGTAGAACAGTATTATGATAATACTGGTACTTCAACAGCTTACAATACTAAAATATCAATGACTGTATCTCCAGCCTTAGGTCAAGTTGCTTCAACTCACACTTTTCACAGCACACTTACTTCAAGTGCAGGAAGTATCGATCTAGGAACTGTCACAGTTAATCTTTCAACTCCTCAAGCTCTAACTTTCGGATCAACTTACGCATATCCAAATCAAACAACTAGTCCAAGTATTTTAGGTGGTTCTGATATTATCTCAGGTGGTGTGAACGTAGGAACTGTTTCTGCAGGTTGGGCAGGTCAAGGTTCTCTTGTTTCTAGTTTTACTGTCGCTTCAAATGTAATTCAACAAAATTGTACAATAACAAATTTTAGTGCAAGTCCAACATATGTTTATCAAGGTGGATCTTCAACACTATCATGGAATACAAATAATTGTACTGGTGTAAGTCTTTCTTCAAATACTGGATCTTCAACTTCTTCAACTTCTGGTTCTGTCGTTGTTTATCCTCAAAGTACACAAACATATACATTGAGTGCATACGGAAATGGTGGAACACAGAGTCAGTCAGTCGTTGTGTCTGTAAATAATGTTATTCAAAATAATTGTTTAATCTCATATTTTACAGCAAGTCCAACTTCAATTAATTCAGGATCATCTTCAACATTGTCATGGAATACAAGCAATTGTAATTCAGTAAGTATTTCAAATTTAAATTACAACGTACCAGTTTATGGTTCACAAGTAGTTTATCCAACTTATACAACAACTTATGTATTAACTGCATACGGAAATGGAGGAACACAAACCCAATCTGTAACTGTTTATGTAAATAATTATCCACAAAATAATTGTCTTATTACTAGTTTTTACGCAAGCCCAACTTCAATTAATTCAGGATCATCTTCAACATTATCATGGGGTACTTCAAATTGTACTTCAGTAAGTATCTCTAATTTGAATTACAGTACTTCTACATATGGTTCACAAGTAGTTTATCCTACACACACAACAACCTATGTATTAAATGCATATGGTGTAAATGGTGGACAACAAAGTCAATCAGTCACAGTTTTTGTTAACACAGCTCCACCAGTCACTTCATGTGCTGTGTCAGGGGTAGCTACAAACATAACTCAAACAAGTGCAACATTAAATGGTGTCTTAACAAATTCAGGTAATTACAATACATATTTCGAATACGGTGGTGATCAATATCTTGGTTCACAAACCGATTCTCGATCATCAAACGGAAGTACAATATTTAGTGATTCAATTTCTGATTTGGATGCCGGAACAATTTACTATTATCGTTTAGTTTCTACATGTGCTAATGGCACAATAGGAAAGGGAGATATGAGAGTATTTCAAACTCTAAAAGCAAATGTAAGACCAATTATTATTCAAGGTAAAACAATCATTGGTGCAACTTCACCAATAATGTTAAAGATAGAAGATAGATATCAAAATATTAAAGTCGGAGATACTGTAGACTACATAGTAACTTACAAAAATATCGGAACAAAGACATTAACACATCCAATGGTTCAGGTAGTATTACCAGATGGAATTTCTTATGTAAATTCTTCACGCGGTACATATGCAGAAAATAGTAAGACATTGAGTGTACCAATAGATGATTTAAAATCATTAGATGAAGGTACTATCTACGTACAAGGACGTGTTGACAGTATTCAATCTCCAAATGCTCAAATCGTAACTACAGCATTACTTATTTATACAAGTGATAATCAAACTCAAGAGAATGCGATGGCTTATGTATTAAATAATCCAAATAACAATAATAACAATCTTTCAGCAGCAGCTTTCTTTTCAGGATTCTGGGGACTAGGACTTATCGGTTGGTTGTTAATAATAATTATTATCTTATTGATAATTCTTATATACCGAAGATACTTCTCAAGAACATATGTTGCTCCAGTTGATTCTCACACAGATAGTGCACATCACTAATAACTAAAATAAAAACCCTCCATATGGAGGGTTTTTATTTTAGTTAATTTTCACTTAATATTTCTCGTATTGTGACATCTGCATCATCAACTTTAGTTTTTATTTCTTCTTCAATTTCTTTACCGATTTCCTTTGCTTTTTCTAATGATAACTTTCTGTCTATTTTTATACTTATTTCAACGAAGGTGATTGTGCCGACATGACGAACTCTGACTCTTTCAACTTTCAATACGTTTTCATTTTTCTCTCCAATTTCTCTGACTAATTCTTCTACACCCTCTGGGGCTGTATCTATCAATATATCAAATGTACGTTTACTTAATTTGTATCCTGCACGCATTACAACAATTGCCACCACAAGAGCTGCGATAGTATCAGCCGCTGGAATTTTAAAATATACACAGATAAGACCTAAAAGAACAGCACAAGAGGAAAATATATCTGAACTGAAATGCATTGCATCTGCTTCGAGTGCTTGGCTTTTGGTTTCTTTGGCTACTTTCATTAGGGCTCTTGAACGGGAAATATCAACTATGATTGAAATTATAATTATAACAAAAGAATACCAAGCAATTTCAATTTCTACTTTTTCAAAAAGTAATCTTTTTATAGCTTCATATATAATCCAAAAGGATGTTAAAAACAATAATGCAGATTCTATTAGAGCAGAAATACTTTCTATCTTCAAATGCCCATAATGATGTTCCTTGTCTGCTGGTTTGTCTCCAATCCTAACTGCAAAGAAAGTTAATACAGCTGCGCCAAGATCAAGTAATGAGTGCAATGCTTCAGATAGTATACCTAAAGAGCCTGTGATAAAACCCACGATACCTTTCATTATTGTTAAAAATAGGCTCCAAAAAACTGAATTTAGAGCAACTTTTGTTTTTTTATTTTGGTCTTTCATTGGTAATTTATATTATCATAAAAATTGATAAAATATAAGTATTTTGTTATTATTTATGTACATTATGGAAAAAGCATCAAACAAACACAATTATGTTTTGATTATGGCAGGTGGTTCTGGTACTAGACTTTTTCCAAGATCAACTGAAAAATTACCAAAACAGTTTCAGAAAATTATTGGTGAGAAAACTTTGATCGAGCAGACCTATGACAGAGTTAGAAAAACTGTGGACGATGATCATATTTATATTTCTTCCAACCATCAATATATTGATTTAGTCAAAAAATATCTTCCAAACGTACGAGAAGAAAATTACATTACTGAACCAGCAAAAAGAAATACTGGTCCTGCTATGGCACTTGCTACTGCTATTATTTATGAGAAAGACAAAGAAGCAATCATAGTGACAGTTTGTTCTGATCATTTAGTAATGAAAGAAAATGAATATGCAGAAAGAATTTTATCTGGAGCAGAAGTTGTAAGAAATAATAAAAATTATATTTTATGTGTTGGTATTACTCCCACTTCGCCACATACCGGTTATGGATATATTGAAAAAGGAAAGGAATTTTATAAAAAAGGAGATTTGGTTGTGTATAATGCAAAAAGATTTGTAGAAAAGCCTAATTTAGAATTAGCTAAAGAATATGTTAATTCAGGTAATTTCTTTTGGAATGCAGCATATTTTATATGGGAAGCAAAGCATTTCTTAAATGAATTAAAAAAACAAGATACAAAGATGTACGAAGGTATATTTAAAATTATCAAAGCTCGAAATGATAAGAATTATTTAAAGATTTTAGATAGAGAGTTTTTAAAATTTAAGAACATTGCTGTGGATTATTTAATAATGGAAAAGACTAAAAATCTACTTGTGTTACCAGCTGACATTGGCTGGTCAGACATTGGTTCATGGGATGTGGTTGTCGATATGGTAAATGCAAGCTTAAGAGACAAAGATGGAAATTATAGTGAAGGAAATGTTGTTAATATAGACAGCAGGAATACAACTATATTTTCTCATGATAGTAGTAAATTGATAGCTACAGTTGGTTTGGACAATTTCATAATAATAACAACAGAAGAATCAATTGTAATAGTTCCAAAGGGAAGAAGTGAGGATGTTAAAAAAATAGTTGAAGAAATAATTAATAAAAATAATTTAAAATAAAATGCTTCAAAATAAAAAAATTGTCGCTTTTGATTTAGACGGAACATTATCAGTTAGTAAAAGTCCAATGACAAGGGAAATGGCAGTGCTTTTGGAAAAACTTGCCGAAAACCAGATTGTCGTAATTATAAGCGGAGGTACATTCAAGCAATTCAGTACTCAGTTTTTACCAGCATTTGGTAAAGAAGATTTTTCTCCTTCGTTTGTTAAAAATTTAATTTTATTACCCACAAGCGGTAGTCAAAGATATGAATATGATTTAGAAAAAAAAGAATGGGCATTAACTGATTTGGAAAAATTTCCTGATGAAGTTAAAGAAAAAGCAAAAAAAGTTTTAAAAGAAATAATTGATTCTAATTTATACGATATTCCAAATAATCCGACAGGGGAATATGTCGAAGACAGGCTTACTCAACTATCTATCTCTGCACTCGGACAGGATGCTCCTATTGAACAAAAAAAGCTTTGGGATCCAGATCAGAAAAAGAGACAAAAAATAAAATTAGTCTTGGAAAAAGAATTGCCTGAAACTAGTATAATAATAGGCGGAACTACTACTGTTGATATTTTAGCTAAAGGTTTTACCAAAGCAGTTGGACTTATGAGGCTTTTAGATAAGCTTAATTTAAAAAAAGAAGACATGTTGTTCGTCGGAGATGCTATTTTCCCAGGTGGTAATGATTATTCTGCATATGAGGCAGGTATCGATGTCGTAAAAGTGGACGGACCGGTAGACACTGCAGAATATATTAATCAATGGACTAGTTAAATTATATTTTTGTATTATAATATAAGTACATATGGAAAATCTTAATATTTATCAAGAAGAACGCCCTTGGGGTAATTTTCGTCAATTTACTCACAACACATTATCGACAGTAAAAATAATTACTGTTAGCCCAAATGAATCCTTAAGTTTACAAAGTCACGAGAAACGAACTGAGTTTTGGCGTGTAATAAAAGGCGAAGGTATTGCTTACATTGGCGACAAGGAATACAATATAAAAGAGGGAGATGAATACAATATTGGAATGCATACAAAACACAGCTTAAGTGCAGGAGAACAAGGTGTTTCTGTTCTTGAAATTGCTACTGGAGATTTTGATGAAAGTGATATCGTTCGCTATAAAGATAAATATGGTAGGGTTTAGTTTTTAATAAATATGGCTAAGATTGTAAAAAAAATAAAAAAAAGTATTGGAAAAAAAATTCTTAAAAAAAAGAAAGTAATTGTTAAGCCTAAAGTAAAAATAAAATCTAAACTTAAACCCAAACTTAAAATTAAAATTTCAATAAATAAGAAAGTTAAAAAAATAGTTAAACCTAAGCTCAAGCTCAAGCTTAAACTTAAACTTAAACCTAAAAAATCACAAAAAATAAAATCCAAAATAAAACCCAAGTTAACACTAAAGACAAAAAAAGTTCTAGTTAAGAAAAGCAAGAAGGTTTTAAAAAAGAAAAAAATAGAAAACATACAGACAAAGAATGACCACGAACTTGAGCGTTATGTTGGAAATCCAATAATATTTCCTGCAGGTGGTACATATTGGGAATCCACTGCTACATTCAACCCGACTGCATTTATTAATGACGGAAAGGTTCATGTATTATATAGAGCAGTAGGAATGAGTGATGTTTCAACTATTGGTTATGCATCAAGTGAAGATGGATATAAT
Organism: bacterium; assembly: GCA_037140655.1. GTDB lineage: Bacteria > Patescibacteriota > Minisyncoccia > Phycocordibacterales > UBA9973 > UBA9973. Next base: position 12,995 of record JBAXEA010000018.1, read on the forward strand.
CTTACTGGTAGAACATTTAAGCCAGTTTTTATACATAGAAATTTTCCAACAAAAGAATCTGAGCCAGTTTTCTACGCTTCGGGTGGCGGATGGAATGGTGGTGCCGAGGATCCTAGAATTACAAAAATAGATGATATGTTGTATATGACCTATACAGCTTTTGATGGTTGGGGTTCTGTTCGTATTGGTTTAACATCAATAAGTTTGAAAGATTTTTTAAATAAAAATTGGAATTGGCGAAATGCTGTTTTGATTTCTCCACCAGGGCAAATTCATAAAAATTGGGCTTTGTTTCCTGAAAAAATAAAAGGTAAATATGCTATTTTGCACAGTATTTCTCCTGAAATTTTGATTGACTATGTAGATGACATGAATTCTTTTGATGGGAAAACTTTTGTAAATAGTATTCATCAAGATCATCCAAATTGGAAAAAAAGAGAAAAAGGAATTCGTGGTATAGGTGGAGCACCTATAAAAACAAAATACGGATGGTTGGTTTTTTATCATGGAATGGAAGCTCATGAAACACATCG
>JBAXEA010000019.1:0-13345 GCA_037140655.1 bacterium
ATTATTAGTTAAATTTATATAAAATATATGGAATTAAAAGCTTTGTGTATGAAGTGCCGTGAAAACAATAAGCCAACAATGCAAGTTATGAAGGATGTAAAAGTTGAAGAAAAAAATAATAGATTTTCCGCAAAAGGACAATGTTCAGTTTGTGGAGGAAATATGTTCAAGTTTATGTCCAAAGCCGACGCTGAGGCAATGAAATAAAATACTAAAAAAGCCCCGTAAGGGGCTTTTTTGTTTAGTATTTGTTAAAATTAAGTTGTGGAAAATTTTACTAAAAGAGAAATAGCTCAAATGAAGAAATTAAATACACCGGCAAAGGTACAGGATTTTTTGAATAGCTTGGCTTTTAATTTTGAAGAAGATGGGGTGGATACAGTAAAGTCACCTTTGATGGTTCTACGGACTGGTAATGCGCATTGTATTGAGGGTGCGATACTTGGAGCATATATTTTATCATTGCATGGTTTTAAGCCCTTATTGCTTCATTTAAAGACAATAAAAGGGGATTATGACCACGTTGTGGCTCCGTTTATGGTGGATGGATTATGGGGTGCATTATCAAAGACTAATCATGTAGTATTGCGTTATCGTGAGCCAGTTTATAAAAACATCAGGGAGTTGGTCATGTCATATTTCCATGAGTATTTTTTAGATAATGGAATGAAAACATTGCGTTCGTATTCAAAGCCACTTGATTTAAATATATTTAAAGATCCTTGGCCAACAGAGGATGGTGATCTATGGGGTATAGATGAAGAATTAGATAAAGTAAAACATTATGTAATAGCTCCAAAAAAAACAATAAAGAAATTGCGCAAAGCAGAAAAGATAGAAATAGAAGCTGGTAAAATCGTGGAATACAAAAAGAAAATTTAGTATAACCCTGTATTAGATTTTTAAAAAAATTCACTACGGGGTATAATTAGCAAATGACAAATGTAGCATCAAAAAGATTAATACTGGTCCAAATATTTTTAATATTTATTTTACCAGTACTTTTAATATATTTTAAAATACTACCTATAAGTTGGCGTATTCTTTCTTTGGCTGTTTGTTCTCTTTTAATTTACGGAATAATAAAAAAAGAAGAATGGACTTTTAAAGATTTAGGAATTCATCAACATAATTTTAAAAAGGCTTTACCATTTTATGCGTCATTTACATTTTTTGGTGTTTTAGCTTTGTTTTTTATAAGTCACACATTAGATATTCAAGATATCGATTCAAAAATTTTCTTTATGAAAACTTTTGCATTTTTTATACCGATTTCTTTTTTCCAAGAATTTGCTTTTAGATCTTTTCTTTTGCCTAGGTTGAAAATGATTTATGACAATAAGTTTATAGTTATTTTCTTAAATGCTATTTTATTCACTTTGATACATATCATTTATCCAAACTGGGGAGTAGGTTTACCTCTTGCATTCTTTTCAGGGATTTTCTTTGCTTGGTTGTATTTAAAGTACCCAAATCTTCTACTTATTTCTATTGCTCATGCAATTCTAAATATCACAGCGGTTTTGCTAGGTTTCTTTGTGGTTGTAAAGTAAACTAGAAACCAAATATTTTACCGATAAATCTTCTGAACCAATTTTGTTTTGGAGTTGCATCTGTATTAGTTGTATTTTTTTCTACAGCTTGTATTACACTAGCTGTGTTTTGTGAAGCTGGTATTTTAATATTTTTGTGAGAAATCTTTACTGGTAATTTTTTTGTAATTTCTTGATTTACTTTTTCAGATGAAGTAATTTTAATATCTTTTGTTTTAACTATAGGCACAGAAAATTGTTGCATTATTTGATTCCATGTTTTTCCTGAAAGGGAAGTAAGTGTATAACTTGTTTGCCAAATTCTATTTTGAATATCGGCACCCTTTATCCCTCCATCAGCGTCTTGATTAATAGCTAAATAATCAATTGGAGTATTTGTATTATTTATCCAATCAGTTGGTTTTTCACCAAGTGCAAGTATTCCTTGTATTGCCCAAGAGGTAGAAGAAACATTTCCAAAGCCACCATCATTTTTTTGATTTTGTTTTAGATATGCTTTTGCTTTTTGTAAAGCATTTTTTACTTTATCATTTTGATTAAAAGAACTAAGTGCTTCTATAGTAGCACCAGTCAGATCAACACTACTATCCCATGAGCCATCATCTTTTTGTTTTGAAAGAATAAAATCTATATCATTTGAAATTATTTTATCTTCTTGTTTGTAGCCAGCATTTTGTAAAACTATTAAAGCAAAAATATCATCATTGTCTTTTTCTGTATCACCAAATTGTTTTCCATCAAAATTAGATGTTATTTTATTAATATAATTTTCTCCATTTACATTGTATGGATTTATACCAAGTGACATAAGTGCCATTACATGTCTTTCGTAGTCAGTAAGTTGATAATCTTTAGTATTAACTGTAGATAAATATTTTATTAATTTTGTATTTTGTTCTTGCGTGTTGTTTGTAGTACTTAATGCTATTGTTGCCCAGTCAGTGTAAAGATCATTTCCAAAAGATCCATCATCTTTTTGTTGTGATAAAAGGAAAGAATAAGCTTTATTGGTGTCAAAGACGGTCTTTGACATAGTAGTTTTTGAAGCAGAGAGGATTGCTCCACCACCGCTGTAATGTACAACTAGTGCGGGTGCCACAACTACTGGTTCTGGTGCTTGACTCACCGTTAGTGTTTCTGTTGGAAAATAATAATCTTGCTGTATTCCAACATTATAGTTTCCAATTGGAATATTAGAAAAAGTTGCTAAGCCATTTTGATCGACAGTTTTAGTTTGAATTTCTTTTGGTGAATAGGGATTACTTGGGTCAGGTTGAGTTAAACCAACTGTAATACCATTTCTATTTATCCAAGCATTATTTTGATAATCATAACTTTTTGCTGTTACATTTAAATTATCATTTGTATTAATTGAATTTGAATCTAGTACAACTTTATATTGTGGACCAAAATAAAAATATACATTTTCTCCACCACTTAATATTTTTTTATCGATGCCTTCTGTTGGATAAGAATTGTTTACTGTGTATTGCCAATTGTCACATTTATCATTTATACATTTTAAATAGAAGGATCCAAAGGAATTGTAATATTCTAAATCAGAAATATTAAAAGAAGAATTTAAAATATCTGCGTCATTTAACATAGAAAGCACACTGTCAGAATTTATAATATGAGGTGTTCCTGTATGGTCGTTAATATTTATATTACCAGCTGGTGCAAGCGGGGTTGTTCCAAAAAATACTATTGTTCCTCCGTCTCTGATTGTTAAATTTACTGTTATTGGAGTAGGTACTGGGTCAATGCAAACATTATTAGCTAAAGTTTGTGGTGCGATACATTCAGGTGGTGTTGGTATTGGATCTTCAGCATATATTTTACTGACAAATGGAATTAATAATATTGTGATAATTATTAAACTTTTTATAAATTTTTTCATATTAGTATGTATTCTTTTCATATTTCCAGGAAACTGTGTCTCCGGGGTTAATTTTATAATTTGATATTCCTATTTCTGCTTTTTTATTATTTACATAATAGATCCAATATTTTTCTCCATCTGATTTGATTCCATTAATTTCTTCGATAAATTTTCCCATGCCCATGTAATTTTGTTCTTTAAAATTTATTTTTCCTTCTTTTTGTAATTGTTGCATGAGGTCGTAAACACTTTCTTGCTTATCTATTTTACTTTCGTATTTTAGGTCATTTATGAATAGGGTAGTTGTTATTCCATTTGTTTCTTTTTGAGCAACTGGTATCGAAGTATTGTTTGGTGGTGGAGGTGCTTCTATTTTTTCTTTTGGTTTATTTTGAAACAGATAAATCAAAAAAACACATATAGCTATTAGAATTATTATAAATATTAGTTTTTTGTTTTTTTCTTTTTTTGTCATAAAAAAAATCCTGCTTCCGGCAGAATTTAAAGTTTTCCTTTTAATGGAAAAATTTCCTGCTCGGGATTATGAAATAATTGGTAATCGGACTTGTCTTCGATTTTTAAGTCGAAGCTTACCGTAGCGGCACTGTACTGGAATCTAACCAGTTTCCCCAATTAATTCTTTTATTATTAAATGAACACTTTCATTCTATACTTTTACATTACTCTGTCAATTTTTACTGTGGATAGTGTAATTGGTATAATGAAATTATGGATATTAAGAAGAAAAAAATAATGATGTTTGGCACTTTTGATGGAATACATGAAGGGCATATAAACTTATTTAAGCAAGCCAGAAACTTCATAAAAAATTCATTTTTAATTGTTTCAATAGCTAGAGGTGAAAATGTTCTTAAAATTAAAGGGTATAGTCCAGTTCTTTCTGATATGGAAAGAAAGAATTTGCTAAAGAAAAGCAAACTTGCAGATAAGGTTGTTTTGTCTGGAAAGAAAAATTATCTATTACATATTCTAAAGGAAAAACCAGATGTGATAGCTTTGGGCTATGACCAGACCGCTTATGTGGATAATTTAAAGAAGGATTTAAAAGAAAATGGCTTAATAGTTGAGATTATTCGATTAAAACCATATAAGGAGAATATTTACAAAAACCACTTGCTGAAAAAATAAATTATTTGGTATTATATAATTTATAAAATTATAAATTGGTCGTTTTATTAGTAATAAATAAATACATCGCATAAATTGCGAATTAAAAATAATATGGATGAATTTAATGATATTAATAATGAAGATGTAATTTTTGAAGAAATAATAATTACAAAAACAAAAAAACAAAAAATCAAAGAAAAAATAAATAAAATTTTTAGTAATATAAGAAATTTTTTTAAAAAAGCTTTTTCAAACAATACTTTTGTTACAGCTTTTTTAACAAGCTTTATTTCATTAGTAATAATTTTAGCTATTGGGCTCGGTGTCGTATGGCATTATAGAGCAAATATTTTCAGTCATTTTGCTAAAGAATATTTAAAGGAATCAGAGGCTCCAGTACCTTCAAGTAAAAGTGAAGATGGGACAAAAACTGAAACAGAAAAATTAATAGAAAGACAGTCTATTCTTTCACAAGAATCACTTGTGGTAAGTACTGTTAGAAAAGCAAATCCTGCTGTGGTTTCTATTATCATTACAAAAAATGTTCCTAAATATGAAACCTATACTGATCCAAATCAACAACAATACAATCCATTTGGTGACATGTTCCCAGGTTTTAATTTTAATTTCAATGTTCCACAGTATCGTCAGAATGGGACAGAGAAAAAAGAAGTTGGTGGAGGTTCAGGGTTTTTTGTGTCTAGTGATGGTTTGATAGTTACAAATAAACATGTAGTTAGTCAGACAGACGTGGACTATACAGTTCTTACAAATGATGGAAAGAAACATTCTGCGAAAGTTGTCGCTCGTGATTCTGTGCTTGATATTGCTTTGATTAAAATCGATGGTGGTGGATATTCATATTTGAATTTAGGAGATTCAGATACATTGCTTGTTGGTCAAAGTGTCGTCGCTATTGGAAATGCACTTGGAGAATTTCGTAATACTGTTTCTGTGGGTGTTGTGTCTGGCCTTGCTCGTTCTTTGACCGCAGGAGATGGTATGGGAAATTCTGAAACGCTTGAACATGTTATACAAACTGATGCTGCTATTAATCCTGGAAATTCTGGTGGACCATTGCTTGATTTGTCAGGTGATGTTATTGGTGTGAATGTCGCAGTGGCACAAGGATCACAAAGTGTCGGTTTCGCTTTGCCAATAAATTCTGTTCGAAGTGCTATTGAGTCTGTGAAGTCCACTGGTAAAATTTCAAGACCATACCTAGGTATTCGTTATGTGTCTGTCGATGCAAATATGAAAGAAAAAAATAATTTAACTGTGGATTATGGAGTACTTGTTCAAAGAGGAACAAATGCAAGTGATATCGCTGTTATTCCTGGAAGCCCTGCTGATAAAGCTGGCATTGTAGAGAATGATATAGTTCTTGAAATAGACGGAATAAAATTAGATGAAAATAATAGTCTTGCAAATATTGTTCGCGGAAAGAAAATAGGAGATGTGGTAAATCTAAAAATATTACACAAGGGTGTAGAGAAGACAGTTTCTGTGACGCTCGAAGCAGCTAAAAGTTAAATAAATGTATAAAAAGCCCCTTCACTTAAGGGGCTTTTTATGTTTGACTTTTTATTTATAATATGTTATACTTTGGGCTAATTTGTAAATCTTTATAATATGAATAAAATAGCAGGATTCATCATCGCAGTGATACTTTTTGTAGTTGCGATGATATATGTTTATATTAATTATGAACATATCATTTTTTACTTTATTTGTTTTTCATCCTTAATTTCTTTTATATTTTGTTTAATAGCAATTAAGGTTAAAAAGACAAATTTTAGAGGTATAGGAATTATTTTTGCAGGAACAATCTTAGGCTTTCTATTGTGTTTAGCCACAACATTTATTTCTAAAATAATTGCAGAAATAATGAAAAGTGAATTTCCTTTTTTAGAGGAAGGGAATTTAAGTTATTTGTTAATTATCGTAGGTTCGATCTACGGAAGTTTTCTTGTTTATCTCTTACAAGAAGATGAAAAATAAATAAATAACTATATAAAATACATAACCTTTATCATTAATTTGATGAAGGTTTTTTTATTTTACGTCTTTTAGTCTTAATGACAAGAAAAGTCCAATTAGTATTATTGCTGCAAGTACAGCAAACAAATATTTAAATGATGGGACAAGGAGCAATACAGGAGTAGCTAAAAGTGGCGCAATAACAAATGAAAGCGGATATGTATTTCTAAAGAAACTTATTTCATCCGAATTTTCTTCTTTTACTTCTTTAAAGAAATAACTTTCAGACATTACTTCGATAGCAGCAGCACCCATACGAGTACCAAATAATATTAATGCCCAAACCCATACTTCATGTGAAGATATAAATGGAATTATAAAAGTAAATATTATAGTTATTAAAAAACCAATTATAAGTATTCGTTTTTCACCTATTTTGTCTGAAATCCTTCCCAACGGAAAATCCAAAAGAACAAACGGTAAAAGCATAATAGTAAATATAAAACCAATCTGTTGCCAATTGAATCCTAGATGCTCATATAGATATATCGGTGTGTAGATGACCATCCAAGCAAAAAAGAATTTAAGTATTAAATTTATTAAATAAATTTTTGAAATATTTTTATTTTCTATGAAAACTTTTATTGTTTTTAGTATTGGAACTTTAATGTATTTTGGATCTTTAAAGTCATGTAAGAACAAGACGAATATAGCTGAGGTTAATAGCATAAATACTGCTGAGAATAAATAAATACCTCGAAAAGAACTTTTTGCAATAATTGAACCAGAAATCATTTGAGAAAGAACCCATGCAATATTTATAATCATTAAATACAGTCCACGAAATTTTCCTATTCCAGAGTTTTTTGAAAAATCTTCTATGAAAATATCCAAAGATATAATAATTAAATCTGTAGAAATAAAATAAAGAACAACACCAAAAACTGCAGAGTATACGTTTTGCCCAAAAGCTAGAATAAGAAGTGATAAGAATGCAGCCAATGTTAGAGAAAGTGTGGTAAAACGATTTCCTAGTCTGGTCAGTATTTTAGGCATTTTTAGAAGACCCACAATCGAAATTATTGAGGCTATGACATACACAATACCCACATAATCTTCATTTAAGTAGTTTGATAAAAAACTTGAATTAATATATGAGGTAAGTGCAAGTGGTATTGAAAACAAAAAACCAGCCAAAAAAATTATTGTTCTATTTTTCTTCATTATTTTTTAATTTTCTAAACACTTAAGACTACGGGAATAACTAGAGGTCTCTTGGCTGTTTTCTGATATAAGAATTTAGAAATTGTTTCTCCTAAATTATTTTTAATTAAATCAAGATCAACTTGATTTCCTTTTATTGTAGCATCTTCTACTGATTTTTTAATAATTATTCTTACTTGTCGTAGTAGTTCCTGATTTTCTTTTAGATAAACGAATCCTCTTGATATAAGATCAGGGGATTTTTTTAGTTTACCTGTTTGTCCATCGACTAGTGCGATGATGACGAACATTCCATCTTGAGCAAGCATTACACGATCTCGAATAACGACATCTTGTACGTCTGATATAGCAAATCCATCCACCATCATAGGAGCACTTGGTGCTTTTTCTTTTCTTACGGAAATTTTTTGTCCATCAGCAGATATTTCGATTATTGAACCATTGTCAGGTACTACAATATTTTCTTCAGGCATACCCATTTCCATAGCGAATTCTTTATGAAGTTCAAGCATGAAATGATTTCCGTGTATTGGTATGAAGAATTTTGGATGAGTTTTTGTATGTAGCCATCTGATATCTTCTTTATTTCCATGACCTGTAGCGTGAACGAAATCTTCTCCAGAAGTTCTAAATGTAATTATCTTAACTCCTTGTCTTGATAAGTTGTCTTTTATTTTTACTACAGCTAATTCATTTCCTGGAACAACTGAGGCAGATAGAATTATTGTATCTCCTTTTTTAATTGAGAATTTTGTATGAGATTTATTTGCAGCTCTAGATAATGCAGCGAATTCTTCACCTTGAGATCCTGTCATAAGTATTACCACTTTATTTGGTGGGTAACTATTTACTTCTTCAAGTGGTATGATAGTTCCTTTCTTAGGTTTGAAATATCCAGCTTCGATTGCAACATCTATGTTTGTTTTCATTGAACGTCCATCGATTGCTACTTTTTTTCCTAATGCTTCAGCGACCCTTACTACGTGTACTAATCTAGTTATATGTGAAGCGAATGCTGCGATTATTATTCGGCCATTTATTTTTTTAATTAAGTTCTCTAGTCCTTGATGTACTTTTATTTCAGGAAGTGAGAAACCTTCATTCATAATATTTGTTGAGTCAGTCAACAAAAGCAAAACTTTTGCTTTGTCGAATATTGAATATTCTTTTTCTTCTTCTTCTGAAACTATGCCATCTATTTGATCTAGTTTGTAGTCTCCAGGAGTAACGATCCAACCATTTTTTGTTTCGATAATTAGACCCATTGAATCAGGAATAGTATGTGTAACTCCAAAGAATCTAACTTTAGTTTTTCCACACATTATAGTGTCATCTTTTTCTACAACAATTGTTTTCATTGCAGGCAAATGTGGAAATTCTGCTTGTCTTTTTCTCATCATTAAAATCGATAGATTTCTAGAATAAACTGGTGGATTACCAATACGAGAAAGTACCACAGGTACACCTCCGATATGGTCTAAGTGAGCGTGTGTGATAAATAGTCCACGTATTTTGCTTTTATTATCTTCTAAATAAGTAGTGTTTGGAATAACATAATCTACTCCTGGTGTTTCTGCATTTGAGAAAAACATACCAGCATCTACTACGATGATATCATCACCGATTTCAATAGCAGTCATATTTTTTCCGATTTCTTCTACACCACCTAGTGGTATGATTCTTATTTTTCCTTCTTCGATTGGAGGAATTTTTAAATCATTTCCTTTAGTAAATGGATTATTTTTATTTCCTGTTCTTGGTTGTCTAAAATTCTTTTTTGAATATTGATATGTAGAACTTTTATTTGTTTTTTTCTTGTCGTTATTTTTCTGTTGTCCGGTCATATTTGAATTAGGGCGGTTGTGAGTCGCATTTTGATGATTATTAATTGTCTTTTCTTCTTCTTTTTTTTCAATACTGACAGCACTGAAAGATAGTCTTGTTTTTTTTGTCATTTTATTTAATAAGTTGTTAATATATTTTTTTTTAAAATAGTTTTTTCTATTTATATTTTTAAAATAGATTATTTGGAAAAAATTTTCCAAACATTGTCGGTATCTATATACCATGAATATGAGTTTAGAAATCTATCAGAAGGTGAGTTTATGTGATCTAGTGAGAACCCTTTAATATTTTTTGATACTACATATATAAATTTAGGACTGTAAAGAAATACAGCAGGCATATCTTTAGCAATCTCATCTTCGAATTGTGCATATTTTTTAACTCTAGTTTGCTCATCCGTTATACTAAATGCACTTTCTAGTATTTTATCTACTTTTGCATTTGTATACATTGCAACATTTAATCCTGGATCTTTTCTTTGTGAAGAATGCCAGAAAGCAAATAGATCAGATTCGTGAGTTATTATTTGTCCGAACAATAGAGCATCATATTTACGTGGACGGATAACATACTGGTTCAAATTGCCAACATCAAATGTTTTTACATCAACTTGTATTCCTATGTCTTCTAAGTCTTGTTGAATTTGATTTGCAGCTTTTGCAAGTTCAGGTATATTGCTTGTTGATATTGAAAATTCTAAACGAGCAGTTGTTTTCTTTTTCTTAATTACTGTTGTCTTTTCTAATACACCGTCTGTTCCTTTTTTCCAACCATCTTTAGCTAAAATATTTTGAGCTAAGATTAATTTGTCTTCGTGTGAAATATTGTCATCGTTGCTTAGTTTTTGGTATTGAATCATATTTGGAGGTATCGGATCGTCGATCACTACTCCATAACCAGATAAAACATCATTTACAATTTTGTCTTTATTGATTGCCTCATTGATTGCTTTTACAACATTTTTGTCTGTAAAAATTTGATTTTGATTTTGGTTAAAGAAAAGTCCGAATACTCGAGGCAATACAGAAGATTGTATTGTGAAATTTCTTTCTTTCAATATTTCTGCATTTTCTGGAGTAATAGAACTTACTTGATCTACTTCACCATTTTCCATTGCAGAAACAAGTTCTTTTTCATTTGCGTAGAAACGTAAAGTTATTTTATCAATATATGGTTTACCTAGGCTGAATTTATTGAAAGAACTAAGTTCATAAGAGTTTATTGTTCCAGAAGATTGCTTGTCTATACTTTTTACTTCGTATGGTCCTGAACCAATTGGATTAGTATTTAGATCATTGATTTCGATAGGGGAATTGCTTGAAGTTGAACTCCACAAATGTTGTGGCAATATACCAAGAGTTGAATTTTCTAAGAATGCAGCATATGGTTGTTTAAGTGTAAATTTAATAGTTTTTGCATCAATTTTGTCTACACTTATTCCATCCCAGTTTGCTTTTTTAGGGCTTTTTGTCGCAGGATTTTTTACTTCATTGATAGTAAATAAAACATCATCAGCAGTTAGAGGTTTGCCATCATGAAAATACAGATTATTCTTTAAAGTAAATATATAAGATAATCCATCATCTGACATTTTATATTTCTCTGCTAAATCCGGTATTAGGTTTCCATCATTATCTTTTCTCATTAATCCAGAATAGACTAATGAAGTTAGGTCATTGTCAGTATCTGAGAAAGAAAGAATTGGATTTATAAATCTTGGACTACCAACTATGCCTTCTGTCATAGAACCTCCATGCATTGGAACTTCTACCATGAAAGTTTTGTTGATTGTCTCTGCTATGCCAATAGCACTGATTGTCAAAAGCGCAACAAAACCAAAAAATACTATCAATTCTTTTTTTGAAAAGGAGGAAATAACGATTTTGATTTCATTTTTTTTAGGTAATTTTAAATTACGCAAGCGTTTATAGAAGTTTTCCATAAGAGAAAAATTGTGTTTGAAGCAAAGTCTAACTATTTGCTTTTACTATTATAGCGAGAAAAGCAGACAAAGTAAAAAGAATTGCACATACTATAGATACGTAAAAGAGAAACTTTTCGAAACCACGTCGTGTGTGATGGAATGATCCACCGTCACCACCTCCAAGCGCGCTACCTACTCCAGCCTCTGATTGCTGTAATAAAATTGCGACTATTAAGATTACTGAGAAAACTATTTGCGCGTAAGGCAATATTTTAGCTACTAAATTCATTGGAGTATTATTGCATAATTCACCCCAAATTGCAACCAGTTACACTATATATTGTATTTTTTGTTAGATTTTATATATAACCCCGTAGTAGAATTTTGGAAAAATTTCACTACAGGGTATAATATGAACATGCAAAATGAAAACAATATGTTAGGTTTGTTTCAAAAATTATTCTTTAATTTTAATTCTCGCCAAATGAAGGATGCGACTTTGGCTTTCAAAGCACATCTTGATGCTGGCGGTAAAATGTTAGTTGCTATGGGTGGAGCGATGTCTTCAGCTCAAATGGGTATTACTTTGGCACCAATGATTAAAAATAAAAAGATTCACGCTATTTCTTGCACTGGTGCAAACTTAGAAGAGTCAGTTTTCCGTTTGGTTGCACACAATAGTTATAAAGATTACCCAGACTATAGATATTTTACAAAACAAGACGATGAAGATATCTTAAACAGAGGTGAGCGCCGAGTTACAGATACATCTATCCCAGAAGAAGAAGCTTTCCGTGTCGTTGAACCGATTATATTAAAGAGATGGAAAGAAGCACAAGAAAAAGGTGAGAGATATTTTCCACATGAATATTTTTATCAAATACTATTGTCAGATGAATTAAAAGGAAAATATGAAGGGGATCCAGAAGCTTGCTGGTTGCTTGAAGCAGCAAAGAATAACTTACCGATAGTAGTACCAGGTTGGGAAGATTCAACATTGGGAAATATTTTTGCTGGATACTGTAAAGCAGGGGAAATAAGTCCAACTATTATGAAGACAGGTGTGGAATACATGACTCAACTATATGATTGGTATCAAGATTTAGCGAAAGATGGTCCAGGTCTAGGATTTTTCCAAATTGGTGGAGGAATCTCAGGAGACTTTCCAATTTGCGTCGTGCCTTCTATAAAATATGATCTTAAAAAAGAAGTTCGTCCTTGGGGATATTTCTGTCAGATTTCTGATTCAACAACTTCATACGGTTCATATTCTGGAGCTACTCCAAACGAAAAGATCACTTGGGATAAACTTACAAAACATACTCCAATGTATGTAATTGAGTCTGATGCTACTATAGTAGTGCCATTTATGTTTGAAGCTATTTTGGATAGATATAATGTGACCTTAAAATAGTATAAATATTCACATTTTTTAGCCTAGTTTTTGTAGTAAAAAATACCCTTTAAAACAAAGGGTATTTTTTGTTATAGAAGGACTTGACTTTGATTTTCTATTCATATATACTCATTCAAGCGTCTATTCTTTATTTGGATATGGCGTTTTTATTTCCAATCTTTGACAACTTAATAACTTGAGAACCCCAGCTAGGAGCTGGGAGCAAGTCTCAATTTGTTTTTTTAAGTAATAATTTTAAGAGCTAGGATCGAAGTAAAATATAAAATCAAAAACATTGCTGTTTTTTGTTTTGTTTCGTTCTTACTCCAACTTCGGTTGGAACTAACTTTTAGTTAGAGTTTGATCCTAGCTCAGGATGAACGCTGGCGGCGTGGATAAGGCATGCAAGT
>JBAXEA010000020.1:0-13172 GCA_037140655.1 bacterium
TTCTTAACCATTCATTTTTACTAGGTAGATTTTCTTTGTAATAAATATAATTATATCCAAGTTTTTTAAAATCACCAATATCTTCAGAATCAACTATTGGTAAAATATTATTTTGCAAATATTCAATTAATTTTGTTGGACAAGCGACATTATTAACTAGAGTATCTTTTCTGAAAATTAAACCAAAGTAATTTTTTTGATACAATTTTGATAAATCATTCGAGGAAGAAGACGTAATTATCCCAGGAAAGCTTTCTTTATATGTCTCTATGTATTCTTTGTTAAGATTTTCTGGATTTGGAACAATAAAAGTAAAATTATATTTATTTTTATGATTATTAACATAAGCCAGCATCTTTTTTACTTGTTGCCATTCTTGCAGTCCACCACAATATATTATTGAATTAGGCTCTGTATTTTTTTTAATTATTGTACTGCAATTTTGTCTATTAGACATTATAGGCAGTAGTATTGATTGTTTTTTTGAGTTATATTTCTTTTCTAGATGACTTATCATTTTTTCCGTAACTCCAATTATCAATGTAGATTTTTTTACAGCAAATTTTTCAATTTTATTAAAGAATTTAGATTTAATATAATTTTCGTGCATTTCAAATTCTTCTGGCACAACACCATGTACATCTAGAATTCTTTTTTTACTTATTAAGAAGGAAAGACGATTCAATCTTAATCTTAGTGTTAATATACTATGAATATAAACTCTTTCTGCAAAAAAAGAGAAAATTAGAATAATAAATAAGTGAAGTGGATTTTTAACACAGGGTCTTATTTCAAATACTCCTTCTTTTATTTTTACTACGTCTAAGAATAACAAAAAATTATTTTGATTATATCTATAATTTATATAATATTTGTCAAAATCGGATAAGATATTGTTTATTGAAATAATTCTTTGGAAATATCCATCTTTTAAATCATTTCCTGAAGGATATCGTACAAAAAAAATTATTTTATTTTTTTTTGAAAACATATTCACCACCATAAAAATAGCCTTTTTCTGTTGTTAATTCTTTTCGAAATACATTTACAATAAATAAAATTTCTTCTCTTGAAAAGTACTTCACCCCTCTTCTTTCCCAGTCATAAAGTGATTCCAACCAGCACCAATCGTCAGGCCAATCAGAATAATTTAATAATTCAAATCCGTTTTCTTCCATGATTTTAGTCATTCTTTCTTTTGTTATGAGAGATATGTGGCCACCGCCTTCTGGGTGAATAAGGTGATAAAATTTATCAGTAAAATTGTCTGAATGAGGAATACCAATATGTACTAACCCATCTTTTTTTAAAATTTTTTTTATACCTCGTGCAAGTTTTGCTGGATCTGAAACGTGTTCAAAGCAATGATCTGCGACGACTAAATCGAATATTTCATTAAGGTCTACTTTCATTATTTTTTCATTTTTTTTATTTTTATTAATTTTTAAAAAATTAATTTTTTTGCCATTTTCGAGTTTAAGAGCGTCTAGTTTAGTAAAAAAATAGTTAGGAGTAGTATTTTTAGGGGTGGTGTATAAGTCTATTCCAAAAATTTCTGTTTCGTTATTTGTATGTTCATACCAAAAAGAACCAAACGGTCCAGTACCGATATCCATTATTTTTTTAGCATTTTTCACTAAATCAATTAAATATTTAGGTGTTTCATTTTTTATTTTATTTTCCATTTCTTTTCAAATTTAATTTTATTTTCATTTAACCATTTTTTATTATTTTCCCTATTTACACTTCCGTGTTCAAAATGGTGAATAAAAACATCTTTTACACAAAAGATTTCATGACCAGCATTTTTTACTCGTAAACAATAATCATCATCTTCAAAATATGCTGGGAAAAATAT
Source organism: bacterium (assembly GCA_037140655.1). Classification (GTDB taxonomy): domain Bacteria; phylum Patescibacteriota; class Minisyncoccia; order Phycocordibacterales; family UBA9973; genus UBA9973. The sequence continues at coordinate 1,859 of JBAXEA010000020.1, forward strand.
TTCATCAAATTCACCAATTTTATTGTAAGTTTCTTTTGAAAGTATCCAGCAAAAAGCTGCAATACTTTTCATCTTTGTTTTTTTACCCCAATTAATGCTTGTGTATTTTGATGCATTTTTTTCAATATCTACTTGATCTTCTTGGTTATAGTTTATACTAATCTTTGCTTCATTGCCAATATTATTAGTAACCGGGCCAATTAATCCAATATTTTTGTTTTTTGCATGAAATACTAATCGACTTATCCACCCAGGTGTAATTTTTGTGTCATTATTTATTAAAATAATATAATCACCACTTGCATTTTTCATACCTAAGTTATTTCCACCACTAAACCCTAAGTTTTTTTCATTAAAAATTATTTTTAAATCTTTTATATTTTGATTGTTTATTTTTTTTAAATAATCAACAGTTTCAATATTTGATCCATTGTCAATTATTATTAATTCTGAATTCGGATAAAAACTACGAGTTAAATAGCTTTGCAGAAATGCTTTAGTAAAATGTAATTGATTATACGAAAGTGTTATTATACTAACTTTAGGAAAAAATTTATTAATTAATATTTTTTCTAATTCGTCGCAACGATCAATCCAGGTATTGTTTTTAGCTATTTGCATTCTTTCTTGTATTTCTTCTTCTTTGTCTTTATGGTTTAAAGCAATTGTTATTTGATTTGCAAAATCTTTTGGATTTTCTGCAAACCACATATTTTTTTTATATTTTAATATCTCTGGCATCTTAGTAGCAATTACTTTTTTGCCCATGGCAAAAAACTCATACAATTTTACTGGGTCTGTTGCCTTGATTAGTTCATTGAGAATGAAAGGAATTATGCAAATATCAAAATAATACAAGAAGTTAGGGAGTTCAGTGTATTTTTTTTCACCTAATAATTTAATATTCTTATTTTTTTTAACCAAGTTTAATATTGGTATATATGTACATTTTCCAATAAGAACAATTTCTTTATCGTTGTGAATTTTAGCAATTTCTTCAAGTGATTTTAAGTCAAACCAGCTTGCAAGAGCACCATAATATCCAATTATTTTTTTATTATTAATCTTTTCTAATTCTTTTGGTTTCTTCGGTTTGCTGTTTGTGAATTTATTAAAAAAAACAAATTCACAAGCATTTTTTATTTCTAGATTATCGTTACTTATTTTTTTGTATTTGTTTGATAAAAAGCTTGAAGTTGTAATTAGTAAATCTGCTTCTTTTATAAGTTTTTCTTCTTTTGTATTCAATTTGAAATTATTATCAAATTCAGCATGATTGTCCATACAATCGTAAACAACTGGCATAGATAGTTCATTTGTTAAATTTTGCCAAAAAGGATGGTCGATTTTAGCTATTGGATTAATTATATTTGCTTTGTAAATGAGTAATTTTATAGATTTTACAAACAATTCTACGTCTTTTTTTGTTGCACTGTGTCTATATATGTCTAGGTAGTTTCTACTAGAAATTTTTACAATAAATAGATTTTCTTTTTCTTCTATGATTGAAATTTTTGGAAAATTATTATTTGAAATAATGAAAGTACTTTCAATCCAAAAAATTCTGTGATTTTTCTTAGCCATGCCATCAGCTAGGTGTTGAGGTCTTTGATGTCTGTGCTTGTATGGTGTGATGCTAAAAATTAAAATATCAAAACTGTTTTCTTCTTTTGATTTAATAGATTTTTCTAGACCAATTGTTGTTTTTTTGTCTATTTTAACATTTGTAACTTCCAAAATATCTTTTGGGTCTCCAATTGTTTTTTCTTTAAAATATTCTATTTTTCTTTTTAAAATAAAAAATATTTTTTCGCAAATTATTCTTAAAAGAACAAACATACCTTCTGTTTTTAAAATAAACATTAAACTAATTATTTTTTTTTTAAAGTATTTTTTTAATTTTATGAATTTTATTTTAACATATCTCAGCGGGTAAGTGATTTTCCAAGAATAAGAATTTTGTAACTCATTTATTGTTTTAATATATGCTTCGTTCGCTTTTTTTAATTCATTGTGTGGTTTTATCTTAGATAATCCAAGATATTCAATAGTTTCTGCTATTTTTTTATCACTACAAACAGCAATTAAATACATACTTTCTTCAGGTATTATTTCGTCTATCTTTTCTAAGAGCTCGCTTTTTTTAACTGTTTTTTTAAGGTTTTCTTTTGAAAAAATGTAACTACTCTCGATATCGTCTTGGTAAAATATATTTGCGTCCAAAAAATTTTTTTTTAAAACTAATTCAAAACCTTTAGGATCTAATTCATTTAAATGAAAAGGATTACCCTTTGGGTAAACCAAAGAATTCGGAGTTGACACAATAAAAATACCATCTGGTTTTAATACCCTTTTAACTTCCCTTAGAAAAGTTATTTGTGCATTTTCATCAACATGTTCTATCGTTTCAAACGATACAACAACATCGATGGAGTTATTTTCTAATGGTATTTTTTCAACAGTACCGACTAAAAAATTTAAACCTCCATCACTATATTTTTCTTTACAGTATTCAACTGTTTCTTTTGATATGTCTACTCCAATTACTTTCCTTGCTCCATTTTTTAATAAATAGTCAGAACCATACCCACTTCCACATGCTATATCAAGTACAATTTTATCTTTAATAAATTGAGACGCAAAAATGTATCTAGTTATGTGTTCTAAATATATTTCTTCTCCTTCGTTGAATTCCGGAATCATTCTTTCTCCTGTGTATCTCATTTTGTTTTCTTTAAATAACCCATAACATTAAAAGTTGCATTTTTACCAAACATGTCGCAGTATGTTTTATCAATTATAAAATTATTATTTGTTTTAAGAAAGTCATTTATTGCTCTAATTGGCCCACCATGATATTCTCTTTTAAGGCCTAGCTCATTTATGATTCCATCTTCTACTATATAATAAGAACCAATAGAAACAATAGGTGAAAATTTATTTAGTGCACCTAGACTGCTTTCATACATATGTGAACCGTCTTCTATTACTAATATTTTAGAAAATTTGTTAGTTTGAGTAATATCATATTTTTCCCATCCATCCATAAATAATTTAATTCTTGGGTGTTGTTCAGTAACTTTAGTAGTTTTTCTAACAATATCAATACTGTGTATTGTCCCATGTTCTAATTTGTCCATAATATCAGCTAAGTATAAAGTAGTTCCTCCAAAATTTGTTCCTATTTCAATTATTAAATCAGGTTTTATTTCATTTATGATTATTTGATACATAACATAATCGAAAGGGCAGCGGATCATTGGAATATTTCTGTAAGTTATTTTATGATGACCATCAGATATTGTCTTGGTGTCAAAATAAACACATTCCTTTTTGGGAATATTTAAAATTTTATTCAATATTGATTTATAAAATACAGGTAGTTTTTCTATAAATATTTTTTTTATATTTTTTTTCATTTGATTAATTTATGGTTATTTTAGTATCAAAATCTGCAATTGCATTTGAACTAAATTTTCTATTAATAATTCCGAAGGACTGCATATTTCCTTTCCAGTCTATGTTGTTTTGATTTGTTGTTGCAATCGCAGGTGAAACATTATATATTCCCGATGAAAGATAATTTTTTATATAAAAATTAATATTTACTTTTCCTTTTTTTATTGAACCAGTTTTTATTTTCTTGTGCAGGGTGTTTAAGGCATAAATATTGTTATTTAATTTATTACTTATTATTATTCCAAAAATTGGATCTATTGTTCTTTCTTTAAATTCACATTCTATTTTTATATTTAATAATTCTCCTGTCTCAAAAACTTCTTTTTCTTGCTTTTTTTCATCAAAAAATTTAATACCAATTACTTCCGCAATTTTATTTTCTGTTGTATTGTTGTTGATTTTTTTTTCTTCATCAATAATGGTTTGATAAATATATTTTTCAACTACTTTTTCCGACATTCCTTCGGCTGTAACTTTTCCGTGGTTAAGTAAAATAGCTTTGTCTGTGTGCATGCTTATTACGTCATGAGTATGAGACACAAGCACGATAATCTTTTTTTCTTTTTTAAATTCATCGATTTTGTTTAGGCATTTTTGTTGAAATTGTTCATCGCCGACGGCTATCGCTTCGTCTATCAGTAGTATGTCAGGATTGCTGTAGGCGACTATCGCAAAACCTAGGCGGACGAACATTCCGGATGAGTAGAATTTTATTGGAGTGTCTAGCCATTCTCTAAGTTCAGCGAATTCTACTATTTTATCGAAGTTCTCAGTAATTTCCTTTTTAGACATACCCAATATTGAACCATATAGATAAATGTTCTCTCTGCCGGTAAGTTCTTGGTGGAAACCAGCTCCAAGTTCGATAAGGCTTGCTATTTTACCTTTTACTTTAACGGAACCACTCGTAGCCTTGGTAATATTAGCTAAAACCTTCAGCAAGGTGGACTTACCGGAGCCATTTTTGCCGACTATTCCAAGTGTGTCGCCTGGTTTTAGGGTAAATGAAATGTCATTTAAAGCATAAAAGTTGTCTGGCGAATCTTGTTTTAGTAAAAATCCAGCCATACTGCGAAAACTTCTTAGATTTTTTCTAAATACTTTTGAAACATTTTTTACTTCAATTCCATAATTTTCTTTCATATTAAATAATATCTGCCATTACTTGTTCACCCTTTTTAAAAATGAAATAACCAGTGTAGAAAACGACAATACTGACAATCAGTGCATAAACTAGTGTTTTAGGGTTGTCTATAGTACCACGCATGATGATGGATCTAAATCCATCGATAACTCCAGTTAGTGGGTTAGCTTTATAAAGTTTAACATAAGCGCCGTTTACGTTATTGAAAGAGTAAATGATAGGGGTAGCAAAGAAAAGTATTTGTAAGGCAATCGGCAAGAATTTCGCTACATCTCGAAAAGCGACATTCGCAACTGCTCCAAGTAAAGAAATTCCTAAAGTGAAAAACATGAAAATAACCAATAAAAATGGTAGTAATAGGAAGTCGATGTTGAATGGAACACCGAAATGGAACATAAAAATAAAGAGAACCAAAATACCAATAGCAAAATCAAGTAGACTTGGGATAATGGCCGCGACGACTAAGATTTCTCTAGGGAAATAGACTTTTCGTAGAAGAGCTGTGTTTTGGACTAAGTTTGGTATGGCAAATGAAAGACTGTTTGAAAAAAGAGTCCATATCCAGAAACCAATGAAGACGAATAGTGAATATGGTTTCATGTCAGGGGAGATGTTGGCAATCAAAGGGAAGACGAAAATGATAGTCAGCATTAAGACTACTGGTTGGACTATGGCCCAGCCGACTCCTAAGATTGTTTGTTTGTATCTGGCTTTTATATAGCTTCGTGAAAGGGCGAATAAAAGCTCACGGTATTTGTATAAATCTCTGAAAAATTGAAACATATATACAGCTACTATATCACAAAAATCGTTGAAAAAATATGATAAAAGTAAATTAAAAGGCGTTATTTTCAAATGAAAATAACGCCTGATATATCATACTAAATTTCTTAAAAATCTTTTTATTTTGTTCTTGTGAACAAATATTTTGGAAGGGCCAACTAGTGGTCTTTCCGAGCCAATATTTCTTTTTCAAGAAACATCTTAATTTAATTATATCACTTTTAAAAAAGTGTAAAGAAGTGATTTTATTTAAAATATTTTAATAAATTTTGTCAAATTTTAATTTAAATGTTAATATGAGTAAATGCGTATAGGAATATTTGATTCAGGGCTAGGAGGGCTTATCGTGACGAAAGCCATCAAGAAAGCTATGCCTGCATATGATTATGTATATTTAGGGGACACAAAACGAGTGCCTTATGGTAATCGCTCGCATGAGACGGTTTTTGAATTTACCAGACAAGCTGTGGATTATCTATTTACGAAAGAGAATTGTGCCATCGTGATCGTTGCTTGTAATACTGCATCGGCTCGTGCCTTGCGACAAATTCAACAAGAATATTTACCAAAGAATTTTCCAGACAGAAAAGTTATCGGAGTACTTATTCCGACAGCTGAAGAATGTGCGAAACATAATAAAGTTGGGATCATCGGGACGAATGGAACTGTGGCTTCAGGAACTTTTGTGCACGAGATTGAAAAGTTGAATTTAAAAGCAAAACAGGATTTGCTGCTTTTTCATGGCTCGCACTCGAACCTGAATATGGTTTACCAACGGAGTACAGCGTATGCCACAAAAAGCACAAATCCTGTTTTACTTACAAAAGTTTTTCAAAATCCTGCACCGATGCTTGTGCCACTAGCAGAAGAAGGGGAGAAAGTGCGCGCTGTGCCATTTTTGAAAGAATATTTGAAGCCATTTATGAATAAAAAATTTGATGCGGTAGCACTTGGCTGTACGCATTATCCATTTTTCAAAACAGAAATTCGCAAGATTTTAGATAAAAATATAAACGTAATTTCTCAAGACGAAATCGTGCCAAAGAAATTGAAAGAATATTTTACAAAGCATCCGGAGATTGAGAAAAAATTGACGAAATTTACAAAGCAAACCCCGAACCAGAGCAAAGCTCGGTACGGGGCTAGAATCTTAGTGACGGACATAACTCCAAATGTAATAAAACTAACGACCAAATGGTTCGGCAAAGATACGAAGCCGGAATTGATTAATCTATAATAAGTATTTGACTAAATAGCAAAAATATGACAATATCACAAAGTGATGGCTCTTTGAAATTGGATTAAATTAATTGCCAAATTTATTTACGAGTTGATGAATTCGGTAATTAATTTAATCATAAATAAAAAAACAGAATGAAAAATTTATTATTGATGGCAATTACGATTGTCTGTTTTATGTCTATAAACATAAAAGCTCAGAGAACAGAGATTGTTTCTCTTAAAAAAGAATTAGAAATAGAGTGTATAACTATTGAAGCATTGGTAGAGAAATTAGAAAATTGTTCTTTTGATATTAATATTGAAAAAGGAATTTTTGAAGATATAACTAAAGATTCAACGATAGTTTCTCGTTCTATTAAAAAGGATACGAATTTTTGTATCATTGATCAGTATGATCCACGGTCAGGAATTCTAACAGAAAATATTTTCTTAGACAAAGAACTTTTGAGAATCTCTAGAAACGAATATGGGGTTCTTGTTTCAGTTTCTTTAGAAGGAGAAACTATTTCCTATGTTGGCGAAATTAAGAATAATGGATCAATTCTTTTTTCGATTTTTCCAGAAAAAGTTAAAGATGAAGAAACAGGGAATTTCTGCATAGGGACTTTCTTTGTTGAAATTGTTGAATTTAGAAAGGTACTAGCTGATAAAATAAATGAAGAATGTTATTGCAAATAATAACATTCAATACAATCCCTAACATTGATTTGATCAATGTTAGGGATTTTTTATTTTAAATTTCTAATGAAATAGGGCAGTGGTCCTAAATCTCTAAAGAGATCGGACAATGGTCTGAGCCGAGATAATTTGAAATTATTTCGGCTTTTTTTATTTTTATATTTTTATCAGCGAAAAAATAATCTAAGCGCCAGCCGGTGTTACGCTCTCTTGAGCGAGTCTTTTGATCCCAGTATGTGTAGGCACCAGTTTTGTTTGGATAAAATTTTCTGTAAGTATCGATGAAGTCATTTTTAATAACTTTATCAATCCAAGCTCTTTCAATCGGAAGGAAACCAGTATTCTCCTCATTGGCTTTTGGTCGGGCGAGGTCTATCGGATTGTGTGAAGTATTTACATCACCACAAAAAATAACATGCTCGCCATTCTTGCGTAATTTTAAAATGAATTTTAAAAAGGCTTCGTAAAATTCGAGCTTGTATTCCAATCGATGGGGACCTGCGCCGCCATTGGGGAAGTAGCCGGTAATGATAGTGCAATTTTTGAGCTTCACTCCGACGATTCTTCCTTCGTCATCGAACTTCTTGATTCCCATTCCATAAAAAACCTCTTTTGGTTTTTCTTTTGTATAAATACCGACACCACTATAACCTTTGCGAAGTTTTGAATGTGAAAAATAGGAGTAATAACCTTTGACATTGCGGACATTTTCCGGAAGCTGTTCAGCTTCGACTTTCGTTTCTTGTAAGCACAAAACATCCATTTTGTATTTTTTAAAAAGTGGCTCGAAGTGCCCTTGTTTCGCAGTTGCCCGTAACCCATTTGTATTCCAAGAAATTATTTTCATTTAGTAAGTATATCATTCGCAAAAGCCCAAAACAAAATATTCTCGGACTCACCACAAAAATTTTCTGCTGAAAATTTTCTCTGTCCGGCGCCGTCGCGCCTACCAAGGGTTCACTCGAGAACATTTTATTTTGAGCTTTTATTTTTTAGAATGAAATTTTTTATGCACTTCTCTTAATTGTTTGTCAGTTATGTGTGTGTAAATTTGTGTTGTGGCGATGTTTGAATGGCCAAGCATCATTTGCACTGAGCGGATGTCTGCACCATTTGAAAGTAAATCAGTTGCGAAGCAGTGACGAATAACATGTGGTGTGACTTTTTTTGATATACCAGCTTTGATTGCGTAATGTTTCACAATACGTTCTATGGAACGACGAGCAAGAGCCTCCTTCTTTTGGTTTTTGTTTTTCTCGTCACTGACTTTCACGAATAATGCATCGTCCATATCTTTACGAACTTTTAAATATTCATTTAATATTTTTATTGTTTCTTCTGAAATAAATACTACTCGTATTTTGCTTCCTTTTCCACGAATTGAAAATTCACCGGAAGAGAAGTTGATATCACGGGTTAGGGAACATAGTTCTGATACACGAAGTCCTGTAGAGAAAAGTAAATACAAAATCGCTCTGTCACGAAGTGCTTTTTCTTCATTACCTTCTGGAGCTTTTAGTAATCTTTCCAATTCTTCATTTGAGATTAAATCCAATATTCTTTCACCGACTTTTGCTAGCTCGATGCGCTCGGCTGGCAAGCTGTCGATTTTATTTTTAGCTAAATATTTTAAAAATACTCGCAAACCGATCATGTAATAATTTTGTGTTTTCTTTTTTAAAGTTTCACCACTGGCGCGATTGTTACCTGAAGTTTGACGGTTTAAATAAATTCTAAATTCTCGAACAGAGGTGTCTGTGATATCTTTCGCATTTTTTATTTTTCCAAATTCAAAAAAGCGATTTAAATATCTTTCGTAATTCTCTACAGTTTTTATGCTGGAACCCTTTTCGATTTCCAAGTGTTCTAAAAATTGTCTTTTCAAATTATCTATTTCAGAAGCCATAATTCAATTATACTAAATATTTTGCGACATCCTAATAAACAGCAAAACGATACTTATATTTTATAAAGCACAAAAATTTTCTGCTGAAAATTTTCTCTGTCCAGCGCCGTCGCGCTTCCCAAGGCTTTCTAAAACATAAGTATCAGTTCGCCCTAAGCAATGCTTTTTAAAACACAAACCTTGCTTTATCTAGTGAGTCTTTCGTGTTGGTGGTATTATTAGTATGTAACATTTTGCCTACCTGGTGCATTATACTTATGTGATCACATTAATTAAGAATTAGATTATGAAAATGAACAAAGATGAAATTGGAGAGCTTTGGGATAAGGTGACCCCTAAATTATATGGGTATCTTATTAACACACTTAAGGACAAAACCTTAGCTGACGATATATTGCAGAGCACATGGGTAAAAGCTATCGAGGCCCTCCCAAAATTTGAAAACAGGGGACACGGACTTAATGCATGGATTTTTAGCATCGCTCGCAATGAAATGAAAATGCACTGGCGTAAGGGTGGACGAGAAGTTTCTTTTGATGAAAATTTGCACGATGTTTACAAAGACGATCGTGAGAATAGAGATAATAAGATTTTTCTGGAACAAACTATTTCAAAACTTACAGAAGAAGATCAAGAATTGATTCGCTTGCGATATATCGCAGACCTTTCTTTTCTTGAAATTGCGAAATTATTTAACAGCAGTGAAGTTTCCGTCAGAGTAAAAATGCATCGAGCAATCAGTCATGCTCGGTTAATACTTAACACACAATAATATGAAAAAAAATAATATAAATGAAATGTTTGAAAGTTGGGGAAAGGAAAATCAGAAATTACCTGAAAATAATTCTGTATTGAAAGAAGAAATTTTATCAAAGGTGTCGTTTGATGTAGATGAATACAGAAAAACAACTATGAAGAAAAGTTCTCTACCTTGGTTTTCTATGGCCTTCGCTGCTGTCGCAGTGATAATCTTTATAGGAAACTTCGGTTTTTCGACAGAGAATAAAAATCTTCCATTAGTTGCAAACAACACTACAAGAACATACGTAGATACAAATAAAAAAACTAATACAGAAGTATCAAAAGTAGCTAAAGTTAAAAATCAAAATAAACCATTAGCAACTGCTAATCCATCACTAAAGAATATGCTTTCTGCTCCAGCCCCAATGGCACCTGGAATAAATACAATAAGTAATCAAATACAAGAAGTATTACCAGATTCAATGCCTGTTCCAAAACCAACACCATCTGATATCACAGACACAAGAGAATTCTTAAAAATTAATTACGATGCGACAATTAAAACACGAGATGTCGCAGACATGGTTGCAAAAACACAAACAGCTGTTCGCGGTGCGGGAGGAAGAGTCGACGGTGTAAGCGGGGGAGAGAAATATGGTTATGTAAGTTTCTCTGTGCCAGCTAATCAATTCGAAATGTTTCGATCGACAATACAAAGTTTAACCAATGCAAAATTTTATATTGAGCAAACAAGTTCTACTAATATGCTTCCACAAAAACAAGTTATAGAAAAACAACAAACAGAGGTGGAGAAAAATATTACAGATTTGAAAACTCAAAAATCTAAATTAGTTAAAGATCACAATGAAACTATCGATGAATACAATATTGGAATTGATACACTCGATACTGAGACAGCTGCACTCAATGCAGAATTCCCGACAGCGACTGTCGCTCGCAAGGCTCAGATCACTGCCAGACTTGCACAAATCAGTACACAGCAAGATGCTCTTCAAGCACAAATAGATACAGAAAATACTGATTTCCAAAATGCTGTAGCCCCTATCAATAAAAAATTATTGGACGCTGGAGTAAGTCTACAAGATGTACAACAGCAAGACCAAAATTTATTAGATGATGTTTCTGTTGTAAATGGAACGATATCATTTAATTGGATGAGTCTATGGGATATGGCAAATATCTATACATCTGGAACATTGCTCGCTTGGATCTTCCTTGGTTTAGCAGGACTTGCATACTTGCGATACCGAATGACTAGAGTGACTTTTGCTTAAGATCTAAAAAATAGAAAAAAGAAACAGCCCCGGCATACGCCGGGGCTGTTTTTATAAGGTCTTGCA
>JBAXEA010000021.1:0-12838 GCA_037140655.1 bacterium
CACATAATTTTCTGCTGAAAATTTGCTATGCTCGGCCCGTCGGCCTGCGCAATGCATTTTAAAAACAACTCCTTGTTTTTATTATAAAAATTACTTTCCGTATTACTCTTATATTTTATATATAAATAATTATTAAACATTAATAAACAATTATATTTGCTTAGTAATGTTTAGTAATGTATACTATAGTTATGGAAAAGATATATATAAATATTAAAGAAGCATCAGAAATGCTTGGTGTATCAAAACTAACTCTTCGTAACTGGGACAGAGACGGAAAGCTCACTGCCCTAAGACATCCGATAAGTAATTATCGAGTCTATAAAAGTGAAGATATTAAAAAAATGATTAGTAAAATGGAATCTGGAGAAAAACCAATACGCAACAAAAAACCAAAAAAGTTAAGCCCTGAAGAAAGATCAAAAGTGTTCAAAGTGAAAGTTTTACATCTGAAAGATTAAGTAAAAAAAATACACAGGACTACCCTGTGTATTTTTTTATTTAAAAATTTTACCCGGTAGTGAATTTTTATGAAGTACAAAGCACTGCTCAAATTCTTTGAGCATCATAAAAATCTACTACGGGGTTTTATATAACCTCTTGAGTCATCCATTCTCTATAGGCACGATTAATTCTCCTAACATCGACTCCGGCAATCATCGGAACCGAATAGCTGTGATGCTCTGAAATTAAATCATTCACATCTTCCAACTTGTTTTCGAATGTCGCAATTGAAAGCATAATTTGAGAAATTTGTTTTAGTTGACCATGCCAATTAAACATCGAACTAACTGGCCAATAGTCAACACATGCTCCAAGTTTTTTTTCGAAAATTAATCCACCTAATTTTTTAGCTTCCTCTTCGGTCGCACAAGTTGTGTAGATAAATATCATAAAATTTTTTATATTCTGAAAATCCGACCTTTCCCATATTCTCCTCCAATTCAAAAAAATGTCAAGACTATCAATAAAAAAACAGCCCTAAGTCTGACTTAGGGCTGGGTGTTAATATATTTCTTTGTTGTAACAACTCTCACAATAAATTATCTCAGGTCGATCAGGTGCATACGAAGTTTCAAATTCATTGGTACAGCCTTCTTTCATACAAGATCTGTGCCAGAGTTTTAAAGGATTACGTTGTTTAAGTCTATTATAATGTCTGCAGTTAGGACAAAGACGTGGTAATGGTAAATTCATACGTTGATAGAATTGAAGTTCATCTGGTATGATTTTGAATGCTTCGGTACATTGTTCATTACACTCTCCTTTATGGCTGCATTCAATTACTTTGTTTGTGATAGTAGTATCTACATCTTTTATATTATCTAGTATGTCTTTGTTATATATATCAATATTATAATTTCTTTCTTCTTTATCTTTCCATTTATATCCTTGATCTTGTGCTTGCTCTTTAGTTAATGGAAAGTATTCTTGAGCTATGGTTTCGTTGTAAGCAAATGGAGACAGTTCACTTGGGAAGAATTCTCCATATTTATATATTCTACCTTTGCTATCTATATATGGCATTTCATTCATATGCTTTATTATTTTTAGTACTAATTCTTCGTATTCTTCTTTAGTGTATTGTTTGTTTAGGATGCAGTATTGTTTTGAATGCAAGCCATAACAACCAAATACATTATTTGAACTTTGTATATAACCACTATAAAAACAATTACTTGAATCATAACAAACAAAACCACCAATAATATTTGAAGAATTATTTATATCTAATCCTTCATATAATAATTCTGACTTCCAACCAGCACCTGGCCCAGTATCGTGCAATTCTTTAGAACCGAAGCCACTCCAATCAACAAATTTACAATTTTCATTATTATCTCCTGGAAAATCGTAACATTCTATACAATTTCTTGTATTATGTAAATGATCCCCTGTTGAATTTTGTGAATTAACAAGATCAGCATATTTATGTATACTATTTAAGTATATTTCATTATAAAATTTTTCTTTTATTTCTTGTAAAGAATTCCAGCTTCCAATATTTAAACTTTTTATTTTTTCTTCGTATTCTTCTTTTGAAAGTTGTTTATTAAAAAAGCAATAACTACTTCCACGTAAATTAGTACAGCCAAAACAATTTTGGCAGTTTTTACAATTATATAAAAACATTGAGTTATTGCATGCTTCACATTCTTTAGAAAAGAAAAGTCGGTAACAACGGGTGCAGTACATACTGTCATAACAAAGTTCGCTATTGTCTACAATATACAAATCTAAAGAGTCTTTGTCTTTTGTCAGTCTATTTGAGTATAAAACTTTTTCATTTAAACCACTTGCACTAATTAAATAGCAATCCTTGTTCCAGGCTGTTGAACTACAGTAATCACTATTTATTGATTGAGTGTTTGATAAAGCAATAAATGGAATTTTTTCTAGTAACTCTTTATATTGCTGAAAAAAAGATTTAGAAAAATCATAATCTTTCCCGTAACTTAAAGAATCCCATTTATCACCCCACCAATATTTTTGATCATAAACAACAGCACTACTTTCAGGCTTGTATATACTAATTATTTCTTCTGTATGACCTGGAGCATTGCATTCTCTTTTGTAATACGCTCTTTCATTTCTCCAGACCCATCTTCTTGACCTTCTGCACTCTACACAAAACGTCGGAGGAGGGACTTTTATTTTTTCGTAAAAGTTAAAATCTTCTTGTTCAATAACAAATTCTTTCTTGCAATTCTGACAGATTTTATTCTGCGAGTTTTTCATGATACTCAAATACGTTTACTCGAGCTACCCGTATAACGCGGTCACCAAGTTTATAACCTTTTTGGACCACTTCAGCGATTTTGTGATCATATTCCCTTTTATCTGTATTAACCATTTCGATAGACTGATGAATATTTGGATCAAAGCTTTCACCTTTCTCACCAATTGGCTTTACACCGTATTCTTCAAAGACTGTATTCATCTGGGCGTAAATATATTCTACGCCCTTACGCCAGTTTTCATCTACCTTCTCCCAAGCTTCCTTATTTGCAAATGCCATATTAAAACTATCCATTACGGTCAAAAATCTTGAAAGTATTCTTTCGCGCATTGCCTCTGAGAAATTAGCTTTTCTATCTTCTTCTTGTTTTTTATAATTTGTAAAATCAGCTCGCTCTTTTTGCCAACCTGTTAAGTATTCAGCTTTTTCTGTTTTACATAATTTTAAATCAGCACGAAGCTTCTTGATAGTTTTCTTTAAATCTTCTTCTCCATCTTCGTTAAATTCAAATTCCAAAACTTCTGATTCGTCAGTTGGAGTTTCATCATGTAAAATTTCATCTTTTTCTTTTTTTATTATTTCATCATTCATTTTTTTCATACTAATATTTTAACATATTTACAAAATTACATATATCCAAAAATCCCCCGTAAGGAGGATTTTGAATATATTTTAACGTTTTGACCATTGTGGAGCTTTTCGAGCTTTTTTCAATCCGAATTTTCTTCTTTCTTTTGCTCTAGGATCACGTTTTAGGTATCCCAATGTCTTTAACTTACCACGTAGTTCAGGATCATTTTCAACAAGAGCTCTTGTTAAACCATGTCGTACGGCTTCTGCTTGTGAATGTATTCCACCTCCTGTAACTTTAACTTCGATTGCCCATTTTGATCCGGGTTTGCCTTTTGCTATAGGATCTATGATTAAATGACGTTGTTCATCTGTTTTAAAATAATCCTTAGCATCCATTCCGTTTACTATAAAACTTGATTTAGAAGCCTCAGTAATACGAACTCTAGCTGTAGAAGTTTTTCTTCTGCCTATAGCTTCAATATATTTTTCTTTTGTAGTTTTTTGTTCCATATTATTTTAATTTTCTATAACTAAATTTTTCATCATTTCTCTTCTGATTTTATTATCAGGAAGCATTTGAAAAACTGCAAGTTTTAATAATTCACCCATTCCTTTCTTTTCAACTGTTTCAGTACCTTTTAGAATTCTTAAACCTCCTCTGTGTCCTGAGTATCTCTTGTGAACAATACCTTCTAATTTCTTTGCATTTATTTTTATTTTTGAAACATTAACAACTTTTACTGGAACTCCAGAATATACATTTCTTTCGAAAGTAACTTTTGTTTTGCCCATTAAAGACATAGCGACAGCTGAAGCAACTCTTCCTAGAGTCATTCCAGTCGCATCTATTATTTTTGTATCATATTTTTTCATAATTTTTTTCATATAATTATACAAATTCAATAACGGCCATTTTTGCTCCGTCTGATTTTCTTACTCCCATTTTAATAACTCTTGTGTATCCACCCTTTTTATCAACATATCTAGGTGCAATAACATCAAAAAGTTTTTTTACTTCTTTCTTTCGATTTGAAAGTCTTGAAACAACCAATTTCATACTTGCTAAGTCTTTCTTTTTTGCATGGGTAACTATTTTTTCAATAAAAGGACGTAATTCCTTTGCTTTAGGTTCTGTTGTTTTTATTTTTTCACGTACGATCAAATTAAGTGCCAATGAATTAATCAAGGCATTTCTTTGATTTTTCGTTCTACCAAATTTTCTTTTAGAATTGTGATGTCTCATATATTATAAATTATTCTTTCAAATTAAGACCGAATTTACCTAGTACTTTTTTGATTTCGGTAATTCCTTTCTCTCCAATACCTTCAACTTCTAATAAATCTTCTCTTTTCTTTCTTGCAAGACCTCCAAGTGTTCTAATGTTTGCAAGTGTAAGAGCATTTAATGTTCTAGTTGAAAGATCTAAATTATCGATTCGAGTCTTTAGTATGTCAGTTACATCTTCATCTTTCTTTTCATCTTCCATCTTTTTTTCTTCTTTTACTGCCTTTTTTTCAACAACTACTTCTTCTTTTGGTTCAGCATAATCAATAATAGCTTTTAATTGATTAATCATTATTTCGATAGAATTTGAAAGAGCTTCACGTGGTGTTAATGTACCATCTGTTTCGATAACCATTCTTAAACGATTATGGTTTGTCTTATCACCAACACGCATATTTTCAACTTCATATGAAACTCGGCGTACAGGTGTAAATATTGCATCCACTGCAATAGTTCCAATATCAACTTTTTCTTTTTGTAAAACTTCTTTTGGCATAAAACCAAGACCTTTTTCAAGTCTCATTTCAATATTTAAATTTACTTTTCCGGTAACTTCAGCAATGTATAAATCAGGATTTAATACTTCAACTTGTCCACTTGTCTTAACATCTGCGGCTGTGACAACCTTTGGACCCTTTACGGACAAAGTAACAACTTGAGGTTCATCTGTAATCATTTTAAAATGAGTTTTCTTCAAATTTAAAATAATAGCGATAACGTCTTCTTTAACTCCTTCAATAGTAGAAAATTCATGAGAAACACCGTCAATTTTAATAGACACTACACTAGCGCCTGGCAAAGAAGAAAGAATTATTCTTCTTAGACTGTTTCCTAATGTGTGGCCATATCCAGGATATAGACCATCAATTTCAAATATTCCTTTGTTACCAACTTCCTCAACGATACGAGGTTTTGAAGGCATAATTATTTTATATTCAGGCATGTTTTTTTATATAAAAATTACTTTAGTGTTGATAATACTTATTCGCCTTTCGGCGACAAAACTTTTTAAAAGTTAACGACTATAAAATTCCAAAACAACGTTTAAGTCTAGGAAGGTTTCTGTATTCTTTGGCTTATCAATTATTTTTCCTTCAACCTTTGCTAAATCAAAAGAGATCCAAGCTGGTGCTTTGTAGTCTTTTAGTCTGTCAGTAAGATTATCAAAAATTTTCTTTGTCTTAGAACCTTCACGAATTTTTATAATATCTCCAACTTTAACTTGGTAAGAAGGAATAGTAACTTTATGATCATTTACTATAAAATGTCCGTGGGATACCATTTGTCTTGCTCCTCTTCGGCTATTTGCTAATCCCATTTTGTATACAACATTATCAAGTCTTGATTCAAGCTCTTCGTAGAATCTTTCTACAGCATGAGCACCTTTTGACAATGAAGCTTTCTTAACATAATTTGAAAGCTGTCTTTCTGTTATGCCATATGAAAAACGAATTTTTTGCTTTTCATTAAGCTGTGTTCCGTATTCAGATAATGCTTTTGGGCGACGAGCACCTGGCTTAAAACTTGCAATTTTTGCAGTAAACTTACTAGTCTGACATTTATCGTAGACTCCTGGCCCTAATCTTTTACAAATTTTAAACTTTGGTTTTGATATCATAATATTTTTTTATTTAAATTATACTCTTCTTGGTTTCTTTGGTTTTGGACCATTGTGTGGTACAGGAGTAACGTCTTTGATAGAAGTTATTTCAATACCATAAGCCATGAAAGCTCTGATAGCTGGTTCACGTCCTGAACCAACTCCACGAACAACAACATCAGCTTCTTTAACTCCTAATGTACTTGCTTTATCTCCAATCACATCACCTACCTTTGAAGCAGCAAATGGAGTTCCCTTTTTTGCACCTCTGAAACCCATTGCTCCAGCACTTGAGGCAAACAATGCATTACCTGATTTATCAGTAAATAAAACTTTTGTATTATTAAAAGTGGCATCAATACAAACAATACCAGCAGTAATTTTCTTCTTTGGTAATTTTGCAGAAGTTCCTTTTGCTGTTCCTTCTGTTTTTACTTCTTCACTTGATTCTTTTGTAATTTTTGTTTTTCCCATTTTAGATTAATTATTTATAGTGAGCTTGAATTATGTTTTACTTTCTTTTCTTTTACCTGATGCCATTGTTCTTCGTACATTTCCTCTTATTGTTCTTGAATTTGTTTTTGTTCTTTGACCTCTTACTGGCAATCTTCTCATATGTCTGACTCCTCTGTATGCTTTAATATCCTTTAATCTTTTTATATTTGCTGAAACTTCTCTTTTTAGATTTCCTTCGATATTCATTCCTTCGATTATCGCTCTTATTTTGTTTTCTTCATCAGGTGTTAAATCTTTTGCATGCTTTCCGTGATCTATACCTACTCTATCTAATATTTTTCTAGCTGAAGAAATACCTATGCCGTACACACATGTAAGGCCTATCTCTAATCTCTTTTCATTTGGTACTGTTATTCCAAGTATTCTCATAAAATTATTGTTTTTGCTTATGCTTAGGGTTCGAACAAATTACTCTTAAATGCCTTTGGCGTTTTACCATCTTACACTTATCACAAATTTTTTTCACAGATGCTTTTATTTTCATAATATATAATATTTGCCTAAAACAAGACAAAAATAAAGGGTAAACCCTTATTTTTCAATGTTTTATAACATTTTTAAAACTGTTCTTCTATAATACACCATTATTAAAAAAATTACAACCTTTTTACAATTCTTCCTTTTCCTCCGTATGGATCAAGCACAACTTCGACAGAATCACCAATCAAAACTTTGATTCTGTGCATTCTCATTTTACCTGAAAGATACGCAAGAATTTCCCTATCATCATCTAACTTTACCCTAAATAAAGTACTAGGTAATGCCTCAGTTATAAAACCGTGGGCTGTTAATATTTTTTCATCTTTTGAAATACTCATTTAGTTATGTTATTCTAACAAAATTATTTAATAAGGTCAATACTAAAATTGTTAATTTGGGTAATTAATTAAAATTTTTATTTTCTCAGGTTTTTCTGGAAAAGAAGATCTCCATATCGGCTTAATAGAAGATACTGCTCCTTCAACATTTGGATATTCATCTTTCAATATTTTACCCAGATAGTCCTTGCTCTTCCCTGCAAGTTCTGCGCTTAAATTTGTTGAATCAATTTTATAAACAACTTTTGGTACTCCATATAAATTAAAATCAATATTTGAAACATCACCAAATACGAGATTGTCTTTGTTTGAAATACTAAATACTAAATCTTTCAAATTAGATATATAAACACTACTTCCGTCATAATTTGGGACTATATCTGTAGCAATCTTATTTGATAGTTTTTCTTCATTTAAGATAAAACCATAAAGCGTACCTTTCACATCGACAACTACAGAACCATCAGCTCCTGGCTCACTAGTACTACTATCATCAACAGACAAAGAAGTAGCTCCATTAAACAAAACAAAACCTTCAGGAATCTGATTTACAACTTTGTTAAAAAGTTTATCTTTTAAATTCTTTTTCAATTCATTTTCAGTTTGTACTTTTTGATCATCTGAAACCATGCGAGCCACACCGACTAAACCACCTGATATATTGCCCACTGATCTTCCATAAATTTTTGAACTTTTAGAAGTCCCCTTAAGACTTACCACTTTAAAATCAATCGGTTCACTATTGTATTCTGCACCAGAAACTTCCGCATATATATCTGCACTTACCTTGCCTGGAGTTCCATCTTTACTCATTCCTGGTATTGTCACTCCTGTTAAAGTTCTATATATTTTACCATTTGATCCCTCTAGTTTAGAATCACTAGCAATATTTTCTATTTTAGTACTAAATTTGTTGTAAAAAAGGATTCTACCTTTTGCTTTTTCGTCATAACTTTTTTCTTCTCCTGCTTGTATAGTTTTGGATTCTTCATCTGAAAGTGATACAAGGTCAAAAGATAAACCTTCAGCATTTGGATCTTTGACTGCAGACATATTCTCATTCAAGGAAATAGCTTTTACTTTTAGATCGATAGTTATCGTCGCACTAGCAAAAAAATATGATAATGCAAAAAAAAGAAATACAACAGAAACTAAAGCCACAACCCAAAGTGTATAACGAGGACTACTAGACCTATTACTCATTTGAATTTTTCTATCATCAACATTTGCCTCAAATATTTTAGACATATGGGAAGAAGAATAATCCCTAAATGGTTTATTTTCTTTTTTAGGTTGCTCTATCCTTATTATTTTCTTTTTCTTTATATCTTGAAATTGATTTCTTGTCATAAAACTAGATTAAAAAACGATTAATATAAATGGATTCGATAGTTATGAATGAGTCACGTTTTACATCTTGTTTATAATCTGCAATGCCATGCAACATTTGAGTACCTAAATAAACGACTTTAAATTTTGATTCAGTAAAAGCATACTGATTAAATTCTTCATTTTTTATTGTCTCAGCGAAGAATGCTGCTAAATCCTCATCTGCAGTCATAAAAATAGAAGACGAAACAAAAATATCATTAGAAAGTAAAACTAAAGATTCTTGAAATTTTGATAACCATGCTAATTTTAATTTTTCAATAATTGGCCCTAATTTTTGTTCTGCAACATCTGAAGCATGATTGTCTTTATATAAAGATATGTAAGATTTTGCTTCATCTAATGAGCATTTTAAACTAGAAGCAAGTTCACGAACAAAATAATTATATCCAATAGGAAAAGAAACCGAAGAGCAAAGTGCATCTTTTTTAACCAAAGAAAGTTCTGTAATCTCTCCTCCCACGTCAACTAAGGTAAAATTATCTTGATTTATAAACATATCACGTGCAACAAAAAAAGAAGCTAATGTGAATGAAGAAAATTGTATGTCCTTATGATGAAAATATTTTCCGATCACAAATCTAATATTATTCAATATGTCTTGCTGACTCATAGAAATGAATACTGACATTTCTATCTCTTTCACTTTCTGATCTAATGGGCTTTTTGTCATGTAACCATTCAATATGGTTCTCATATTTTTAAGTTCAATTAAACAAAAATCATTACTTTTTTTCTTGTTTTCCTCTTCAAAAAGAGCCACTTCTTTTTTTATCAACTCATCACCAAGCTTTGAAGAAAAAACAAAAGGAATGTTCTTTTTTAAAGAAATATTCCTAATTTGAGAAGAATACCAAGGTGAGGCAAGGACACAAAAAATCTTCGACGGAGCACCCAATCTAGCCTTTTCTACTTTATCAGCAACTATTTCTAAAGTCTTCATTGCCGAAGAAAGAAATTTATCAAAATAAATATTGTCATCTAATTTTATCGGTTCACGAATAGATAAAATTATTTTAGGAGAACCTTCATTGCTGGTTAAAAAAAGAGCACCACCAATGGAAGATGATCCAATATCAAAAACCAACATTAATTTCTGATCTTTTTTAAAGTTAGAAAACAAATTCATATTGTAATTATATCATAAATAAAACTACGATAGTATAGCTTTTATTCTTCTGACACCTTGAGAACTCGCTTCTTCTTTTTGTATCTTGAAATGTCCAAGTTCTTTAGTATTTTTTACGTGCGGACCACCACAAAATTCTTTTGAAAAATTAGTTCCATCTTTTTCGTAAACAAAATAAACAGATACAGTATCAGGATACTTAACACCGAATTCCATTTCTGCTCCAAGCTTCTCCGCTTCTTCTTTTGGCATTTCTTTTCTTACTACATCTAATCCTTCATTTATTTTTTCATTTACTAAATCTTCAACTTTCTTTTTTTCTTCGTCAGTTAGCTTATGATCGCAAAGAAAATCTATACGTAAACGTTCTTCTGTAATATTACTTCCCTTTTGTTTAATATCTTTACTAACCACTTTCTGAAGTGCCGCCAATAGCAAATGATGCGCAGTGTGAAGCTTTATCGTCTTTTCATTATGATTAGCCAAACCACCTTTAAACATACCAGCGCCTGCAGTTTGTGAAAGCTTTTGATGCTCTTTCATTTTATTATTAAAATCTTCCATATCTATTTTCGCCCCTTTCTCTTTAGCAAGTTCCTGTGTAAGTTCAATCGGAAAACCATAAGTCGTAAATAATATAAATGGATCTTCTCCCTTTTCAAATTCTTTTAATCCATGTTCTAAAGTTAATTTAAATTTTTCTGCTTCTTTTTTAATCTCTTCATTTTGTGTATTTATTTTATTTTTGGAAAATCTAACAGCTCGTCTAATTAATCTTCGTAATACATAGCCACTACCAGTATTTGCAGGCTGTACTCCATCTTTAATCAAAGCTTCAGAAGCTCTTAAATGATCAACTATTATTCTTTCTTCTTTTGTTTTTTCACCATTAAATAAATCAGTGTCATAAACACTTTCTTTTTTTTGAACAATGGTTACCAATCTTTCAAGGCCCATACCTGTATCAATACCAAGAACAGGAAGTTTTTCAAGTTTCACTTCCCCTTTGTCTAATTTTTCTCTTGAGCCATTACAAAAATATTCATTAAAAACTATGTTCCATATCTCTACATCTTCTCCGACAGCATTTTTACAATATATTTCAGTTGTAGGACCACAAGGACCTGCATCTCCTGTAGGACCCCAGAAAACATCACTGCCTTCTTCTCTTATATCTTTTACACCTAATCCTTTCCAGATATTTTCTGACTCTTCATCTTTTGGAACATTTTCATCTCCTTTAAATACTGTCACGTAAGAAATATCTAAATTCATTTCTTTAGTTATAAATTCATATGCATACTCTACAGCTTCTTTTCTGCCATAACCACCGAAAGAAAAATTACCCAGCATTTCAAAAAATGTTAAATGACTATTGTCTCCGACTTCGTCTATGTCTCCTGTACGAACACATTTTTGGACTGTTGTGATATTTTTACTACCTAATTCTTTTTCTGCCAACTCTCCATTCAAATAATATTTTTTGAATTGTTGCATGCCAGCTGTAGTAAAAAGAACAGATGGATCATTCTCTGGTATAAGCGAAGAAGAAGGAAGTATTTTATGTCCCCTACTTTCAAAAAAATTTAAAAAATTTGATCTTATCTCACTTGATTGCATATATTATTCTTTCTTACTGTAGTCTATAAAATTTTTATCTGAAATCTTAATTAATGGTTGTTCAAATATATTCATCAAAACAAATATCATAAGTATTAAAACAGTTGTAATAACAGCTAAACTAAATAGACCAAAACCAGCTGCCATACCTATACCTGCAGTAACCCAAAAGCCACTTGCAGTCGTTAATCCTTTTAATCTGTTGCCTTGTAAAATGATAGAACCTGCACCTAAAAATCCAATACCGACAATAATATTCGATGCCATCATGGCTGGATTGTAGCCATTAACTCCGACATACATAACTGATAAATATTCAGAAATAATTATAAATAAAGCTGCCCCCAGTGAAACTAAAGCATGTGTCTTCATTCCTGCTTCCTTGTGCACCAAGACACGCTCAGCACCAATAAACATACCCAAAACAACAGCTACTAATAATCTTAAAATTACGTCACTATTTTGTGTAAAAAAATTTGTCATTTATATATTATAAAGTATTTTATTTAATAACTCCACCACCCAAAACTACGTTTCCATCATATAAAACACAAGACTGTCCACTATCAACTGAAAAAGATTTTTCAAAAATAATTTTTACATTTTCTTTATCAAGAGACTCAACCTTGCAGGACAAAAATTCTCCATGATAACGAATCTGTGCTGTATACTTTTTATTTATTTTTGGAACTTCTGAAATCCAATTAATATTATCAAGATTCAAAAAAGTATTTTCTGCTAAATCTACAGAAAATACCTTCTTTGAATTCTGTGATACATATAAAATATTTTTCTTTAAATCTTTAGCAATGACATAATAAGCCCCATCATTTGGACTTTTTTTAGTTATCGTAAAACCATGTCTCTCACCAATAGTAAAAAATACAACACCATCATGATATCCAATTTCTTCACCAATATCATTCCCTTCGACTCCACTCTGGGCAAGTACAACTTTTCCTCTTTTTTCTTTTATATAGTGTTTTAAAAAATCTTTCAGATCAACTGCACCCAAAAAACAAATACCTTGACTATCCTTTTTTTCAGCAACAGGAATTTTAAATTTATTTGCTAATTTTCTAACTTCTGTTTTTTTAAGATGCCCAATAGGAAAAATTATTTTTGAAAGTTGTTCTTGATTTAATGTCCAAAGAAAATAACTTTGATC
>JBAXEA010000022.1:0-11887 GCA_037140655.1 bacterium
CTAAAACAGAAAAAATAAATAAAATATATCCCATCATCTTAATGGGCACGTCCTCCTTACGTCAGTAATACTAAGGAGAAAGAAACAAACTAAAATAAGAAATACAAATCTAAACCACAGATGAAAACGAAAAAATTATTAATGGTTATGACGTTATCTTTTTTGTTATCTTTTTCTTCTAATCTGTTTTCTCAAGTAGGAAAAGAAGAACATAGTCGTCTAGATTACGAAAAAGCGAACAAGCTGACATCCGGCTGGACTCAAGACAAAACCATGCCAAGAATTTGGAAAAGAAATGACCGTAATAAAGCTGTTGCATTAAATTGCACCGGCAACAACCTGACGAGGGTGGTGATAAAACAAAAAGGCGCGGCTAATTTAACTGAAGAGGTTAAACACCCTGAACCTGAAACTGTATATGTAATTTTCACTTTTGAAAGAGACATCAAAAGGGTCACTGGTTATTATCCCCAAAAACCTCCATTCGGTTTTACACTAGAGATTACTCTGTGTGATTAAATTCACCAGAGGGGGAACGCTTCCAAAATGAAAGACAGGAATATGTTTCTTGCAAATAAACCGGGATTTATTATTCCGGTTTTTTTAAAATAAATTGAATAATGGTGTTGTACTTGCCTAATATCATAACACGTAAAAAAATAGGTAAGAACAGTATTTTCGGAACTTAGGGGAAATGGTTACAACAGAATAATAGAGTTCTTAAGGAGAATTGAAGATTGTTTTTGGATTTGAAATCAAATAATTTTCTAATTAAGAGAAAATAATGCAACTATAAGTATTTAGACATATGTATTACTAATTTACCATAATTAATCCCAAACCTCTACATCATATTTTAATTTACCATTTTTTGTAAATGTAACATAATGTTCTCTATCTTGCAAAAACTTATAATGATTTCATAAGCGAACTCATTGGTCATATAATTTTTTTATCCATTTTTCTAATCATATGTTTTCGATAAATAAACTTTTGTTTAATAAATCTTTTATAACTGGTTCGTTTATGTCAAAAGTATTTTTATCTTCTTTCTTTATTCAAGGATTCTTGTGTCTTTCTTTTGTGAGATTTTTTAATAATTTGATTAAATCAATATATAATTCTTTTTCTTTTGTCCATTTTTCTTTCATCTTTTCGTCATTCAATGTGTCATAAAGATTATTTCCATAATCTTTTTTCATTGTTTTCATTTGTTTTTTTGATTCTAGAAATGCTGAAACTTCTTCTAATAATTTTCTATCTTCAATAGAAGAAATATCATTTAATACTTTAGATTTAAAATCAGCGTCATTAATTGTTTCTTTTGATTTTTTGGATAGTTTCATATGTATAGTTAAGGCAATAAAAGTTATATACAATATTATAATCATAAATATATATATGTCAAATATTGATTAATTAAAAAAAACGGTTGTACGTTAAAAATAAAAAATTCCACAACAATTGAATTGTGGATTTGGCTCTACGACTTTAATTTCTGAACTTAAGAGAAGTAGTTACAACACGATAATAGAGTTCTTAACTAGAGTTAGAGGATATTTTAATATAATTTCTTACATATAACGTTTCTTGCTGGTCCGAAGTGCGAAGTGAAACGAAGCATTTTGGACAGCAAGTGTTAGATGAAGTTGATTTTAGTTGTTCAAAGAATTAAAACAGATTTACGATTTTTTCTAAACTTTTTTGTAAGTAATCTGTTATTCAAATTGTAAATAATTCGTTTTTTGTTATTCGAATATAGTCATTATGTTCGTCACTAATTATTGATATTGAAGATTTTGTTTCCCCTGTGAAAATAATTAATACGAAGTATTTGTTTTTTTCTTGCAAAAGACAACTTTCTATATGAATTACTTTCATATTTTCTATATCTTCGATTCAAGTTTCCTCTTTTATTTCACGAATTATCGCATCTTCAATTTTTTCTGGAATTTTAGTCTTTCATCAAATCAAATCCCATTTGCCTGTATCAGATCTTTTTTGAACAAGAATTTTTCATTCTTGGTTGAAGATTATTGCTTTCGTGTGAAAATGAAATTCCATTTTATATATTTATAGAGTAAATCTGTTTTATTATAATTTATTGTGAGCATCAATGTTCTCTAACGTTTGCTTCTCGACTGTCCGTCCCGACATCCATTAGAAATAAATTTGGTCGGGATAGCAGGCAGAAGCTGTTATAGGTTCGTAGTCCGTAATTAACTTTTTAATTGCTATAAGGAAGGGCTCTTAAAAAAAAATTAAATTAAAAAAATATAAATTAAACTAGGATAGAGTATTCCTAATTTTCTCTCAAAATCAAGTAAAATGCTTTAAAAGAAAATGGTCCTCCAAATTTGCATTATTTTCAATTCTGACTATAATTAGCTATGTCTATTTTATTCATTTACTTTAATGGCATGGCTAACGAAAACGATCTACTTGCTCTAAGGGAGAAAAGAGAAGGAATAAAGAAAAAAACAAACGAACTTGTCTCAAAAGATGCAGAGCTTTTTGCTAATTTGACGAAATCAGAAATTACAGAAATTAAAAAGAATCGTGCAAAAAAGTTTAGATCAGAGAATAGTTTTGATTTAAAATATGCTAAAGAAGAAAGATATAAGGAAATGGTTAATAATCCTGATTTTAAATGGACAAAAAAAATAGCTGATGAAATTATTGATGCTGGTCTTGCCTATAATGTATTACCTTTTAATAAGATTAAATGACTCTTGGATAAAGATAACGCCATGAAGTTGATAGCTGATGGTCACCAAAATACTGTATTGGAGCATCTTGATTCGTTTGAAGATGGTTCGTTGGATGAAGCGGTTGCACTTAAATCTCTTGGGACACTTGTTGATAAAAAAAAGGAATTTAGTTATATTGTAGAACATCTAAATAAATTTAATGGGTTATCACTTAATAAAGATTTTGCGTTAAAGCTTATTAATCATCGTGAAAAGACAATTGATCGCAGAATTGACTCTTGTTTCGCTCAAAATATAGATTGTTTTACAGGATTAGATAAAGAGGTTGCTCTGCAGCTTCTCACTACTTCTTCAGAGTATTCTGCGCCTTATATATTGGATAGCATAGACAAATTTGATTGATTAAAGGCAGATGCAGATTTTGCTAATAAAATTATAAATGCCAATGAATGATGGGTTGTAGTTGCTAATCCAGAAAAATTTGAATGATTTTTGCTAAATAAAGATATTGCCTTGAAGCTCATTGAACAGAAAGATTTTTACTTACTACTAAAGAACCTTAGTAAGTTTACATGACTTGATAAAGATATTGCATTCAAAATTATTGAAAGTTGTGATGACTTCTCCTTGAATCAAGGAGACTATACGAAACCTAATCTTTGATGTCTTATTGTGGAAAATGCTGATCTTTTTAAGTGACTAGAAGCTAATGATGAATTGGCAGAGTGGCTAATTGATCATAATCGAATGATTGTATTTAATAGAACCATTAGTAAATTTAAAAATTTAGATAAAAACGCCGCATTAAAATTCGTGAAACGTAGTTGATGGTTTCAATTTTTTGAAAAATACGCTAGATATTTTAATAACATGGATTGGGATGTAGCTGTAGCACTTATGGATTCAAGTGAATTTGAAGCTACGAATATTCTTGGTCGCCTAAAAGCGTTTTGAGACACCACATCAAATAAAATAGCTCATTATCTTAAGGAGAGAAATACTACATATCCTCTTACGTCTGGACTTAGTAACTGTACTTGATTAGATGCAGAAATTAAACAATGGCTTATAGATTCTTGAAAACAAAAGGATGTAGATGAGTATCCACAAGCTTTTGCATAAAGATAAAATTATAAATTAAATAATGGGTTTGATGCTTTTTTTGTAGATAGTTTTATGAATTTTAATGGCTCTAGACTATATGTTTTCTAAAGAAAATTTCTAAAAAAATAACCTAAAATAAAAAAGAGCCCTTCCATTCTCTTAATTTTTTTTGTTGATAGGACTATGACCTATAACGTTCCATCCTTGTCTGACGTGCGCATTTCTTTGCATGTTCAGACTGGATGTGTTGTGTAACTGTACGAGTGTATCTTATAAAGTCAGCATATATTTTTTCTATTTGAAGGGGTGTTTTTCTAGTTAAGTCTTGGTGTTTTTTTTATAGAACTCTATATTTTACAGATCTTGTTACTCCTATTCTTTCTATTTTTTTCATGTGGATCAACTTGTTAATTACTTGTTTGATCGTACTATCTGATAACCCTGTCTCTTTCTGAATTTCTTGTCTGGAAATATTCGTATGAGCAAGAATTGTCTGCCAAACCTTACTTTGAATTTCTGATAAATGAATATCAATATTGTCTGTTTTTGACAAAGAAATGGCCTTGCTGACTTGTTGTTTTATGATTTCTAGGAAGAAAATAATCCAAGCTGACATATCTTCATGTTTGGTTTTCCATGTCTGCTGAGTTTTGGCAAGAACTTTATAATATTCAACTTTTTTGCTTTCAATTAATGATTCGTGAGAAACAAATGGAGCAAATAAGTATCCGCTTTTCAAAAGTAATAAATTCGTCAGTATTCTACTTGTTCTGCCATTTCCATCTTGGAAAGGGTGAATTGCTAGATATTCAAAAATGAAGTTGGCTATAATTACGAGCGGATGAATGCTTTTTTCTTTTAATGCTTTTTGAGTTCGTTCAATCAATGTCTTCATTTCAATGGCTGTAAACGCAGGCTCGGTTGGATTGAAAATTACTTTCACGAGATTTCCTTTGTAATCTCTTGCTTCCACTCTGTTTGGTCAGAATTTGTATTTTCCTCTATGTCAGGTATCTTTTTCTACATATTTTAGCATCATTTCGTGAAGCTGCAAAATTACTCATTCGCTAAAATTCACATTTTGATAATTATCAAAAATTATGGACAAAACTTCTAGATATCCTGCAACTTCTTGTTCATCTCTTGTTTTGAATTTTTTGATATTCATTTG
Organism: bacterium; assembly: GCA_037140655.1. Taxonomy (GTDB): domain Bacteria; phylum Patescibacteriota; class Minisyncoccia; order Phycocordibacterales; family UBA9973; genus UBA9973. The sequence goes on from JBAXEA010000022.1 coordinate 4,987, forward strand.
AGAATAAAGCGATTCAACTTCTTCATTACTTAATTTATTTCATTCGATACGGTTTGATGATCCTGTGGAAGTTACTAGTACTGACTTAGTCAGTCTTTTGATGGTTTGTGGTGATAATTTTTCGGTAATTTGAAATTCACGATTGAAAGCATCAATCTTAGAGATGAGGTTGTAAATCTTGTTATTTACCTCAAAAGGGAATTGTAATCTTTTGCTTAGTCTGTGGAGTTCTGTCATTTGATTGATTTGGATATAAATGTGTATGTCCAAATATAGCCAAATATGTCCAAAAAGCAAATGAAAATTTGCAATTTTAAGGGAATGTCTTTCTTTATTTCATTATAGTATCAAAAAAATCATGATAAGTTTTGTCTAGGAAGTCTATGGAATAAAGTTCTATTCTCTTCTTTATTAAATCATCTAGAGCATCTTTTAGGTTTAAATTTTTGTTATTCACGTGCTGACATAGCATTTCAAACTCCCAGCATCCAAGAATATAAAAGTTGTCTGTTTTTTGTGTCATTTTTGATTTTATTTCATTTCTTGCATATTCGTTTATGGCAAACATTTCGTCTAAATATACTATGATGTTGATGATTTTTTGGTTTATATATTTTATCTTTGTAATTTTTCCATTTTTAATGTGTGTCTCTTTATCTACTAATTTATCTAATTCTTTAGCGATGTCTCCTAAGAAACTTGAAATTCATCCTTTGTCTTCGCTTTCTATTCCTGCCTTTGAATAATTATCTAATTTGCGTTTTTTACATTCAATTTGAAAAATATATTCATCAGAAATAAGTAGCCAATCAGCACTTTTCGCTTGTGTCTTATTTGTATAAGTTTGTTCTGATAATAATTCTCATTTTGAAAACAAAGGAAGATTATAATAAATTATCAATTCGCCAATGTATTTTTCAAATGCCTTACCGAAATATTCAAATAAAACATTTTTATCTTTTTTGTCTAATTTATCTAATAATACGTAATACATGCCTTCAAAACAAGCATAAAGAAAATCTGCTAATGAAGGAATAATGAATTTTTCATTTTCATTTTTTGAATCCGTTTTTATTATAGGAAACCTTTTTAACGGATTAAATTCATACTTTTTAAGTAAAGGATCATTAATTTCATGTTTTTTATATTCCTCTTTGAAATGTTTTTGATCTATTGCAAATATTCACATAAACTTATTTATGTTCTCTTCAGTAAGTAAGGGAAAATCTTTGATATTTGTATATTTACTCATTTCGAAAGATGTCGCAAATCATCATGGTCTTGGGCAAAAATTTGCTGATATACATGTGCCTATTTTGAGAAGATTGAAAAATTCTATATTTAGTTCATTATCTATTTTAGTTTTAAAATTTCAGTCAATATTAAAAACCTCCCTAAAAAGGTATACATATCTGCCAATTATTGAAGATGTAAGGCGAAGATAAAACCATTGATGATTTGTAGCTCTTAATACCCATAATCGCGCATCTTTCGATGTAGAATCTGTATAATTTAAATCTATTTCCATATTCCCGTATTGATATGCGAGATTTGTTAAATCTAAATCATTGTATTCAATTGTCGAATTTACACAATTTAAAATTGCTAATTTTGCAAAAAAGGGAATAAAATCTTTTGATAGAACTATTTGATGTCTCACTTTGGGTACTATATGAAATTCAAATTCTAAATTTATATTTATACTTGTTTGATTGCTCATAAAGGTACTTAATTTTTGCAAAGACATAAGTGTCTTGATAAAATCAAAAATTTTAATCTTTTCTTGAAATTCATTAAAAGACATTTTTCCTGTAAATGGTAGTGTGGAAGTTGTTTTTACCTGCATCTTTTTTATGGTTTAATCTGCATATGCTTTCACATATAAAAAATATCTTTTTGCAAAAATAAAAATTATTTGTCTTTTCAAAATCGTTTATTCAGTACCAACACTAATGATATCCATAAAGCAACTATAATTACATTTTTGAATGAAAGCGCATGTATTAGGTACAAACTTGATAAGAATATGCCTAATCGAAGGTAAGTGTTCCATGAATTTAATAATCCTTTTGTTCATCTGAAATATCAACATAGACGTGCTCTCATTATATCTGATATTTCTTGTAGTACTCCTAGATCTTGGTATAATTCAAGAATGTCCTTTCATGAGTGTTCGGATATCAAATTTATAATATTGTCCGTTTTAGGCTTTATATTTCGACTAACGCTTATAAGTGGAGAGGAGTGTATAATAACTTTTTGCCCAATGCTATCTTTTTCGCTATAATCTCTAAAATACATTGACCTTATTTCATAAGGGATAATGTCATTCAACTCAAATTTGAATTTGATTAACTTGTATGGAGAATCCATATTTTCTAATTCTTTAATATATCATTTTATTGAGTCTTTATCACTGGAACTAAGGTGTTTTAACTTTAAACATTCCTTAATCATTTCACTTTCTGTCGCTGTAAATTTCTTGTAATCTCCAATTTCAGATTTGTAAAATTTAATTACACTTGGCTCCATTAGTCTCTTTTCTAGGGAATCAAGCATTTGTTTCTTTTTTTCTCTTATCTGATTAACTAATCCCACACCACTCCAATTTGGTTTATCTACGTGCTTAAGAACAACATTTAACTTATCTAAGAATAATTCTTTATTGTCATCATACTTTTCAAAAATAAAAGTTTCAAACTCCTTTTTTCATAGTGGAAATATTGTCGCAATAAGTTTGTCTAATTTACTATCAAAAATCATGATGAAAATTTAAAAAATAAATCAATTTGAAATGTACCCTTTTCGCTTCCTTTTTCAAAGGAAGATTGCCCCATAAGGGCAAAAAACACCCCCTTTAGAAAAATATATGCGTTCCGCTTTATGTTCCGGTTTGATTTTAGATACACGAGTATGTTACACAACGTTTGCGACTCGTCTGATGCCTCGACGTTCCATTGAAAATATATAGTTTAGTCGAGGTATTCAGATAGTCGCTGTTAGTCGACCGAGCTTTTTAAGCGAGGGTACGTATTTTTAAAAAATTATTCCTATTTATTTTTTTGGTGGGCTTTTACTTTATTATCTTTTAAGATGGGAGAGGGGGCAAGGGGGTGAATCCCATCTTTTTTGAGAAATTATTTTAAAAATCTTATTTTAAAAATCTTATTTGTAAATTTAGATTAAAATACCATTTGTTGTCTTTTTGATATATTTTTCCATATTCATGTCTTGTGCTACTTGGACTTTCAAATTTTGTATTTTCATAAAGATATGTTAAAAATTCATCTCTGTTGTATAGGTGATAGCATATAACTTCACCATTATTTTTAACTACAATATATCCTCAATGAGCTTTTGTAAATCCGTCCCATTCTTTGCTAGGAACCATACCTAAAGCAACAGATACAAGAAAATTCTTCATTTTGAATTCATAATCAGATTTTGATAGTTTATAAGTTTTTTTCAAAATCTCGTTTTCTTCTAATAAATCTAATAAATCATTTATCTTACTTCACTTTCCTAGGAAAAATTCTATTAACATCTGTGATAAGAAAATTGGGAAAACTGTATCTATTTTCCTTAAATTGTTTTCAAACTCTGGCTTTAAAACTTTATCGAATTCTAAGACTCATCAATTTTCTAAAATTGCTTTTAATCTGTTTTGAATTTTTGATCTTCCTTTTATATAATTTATTGCATCAATAAATGTGATATCTAGATTTTTTATCTCATATCTAAAGTTAGTTGTTTTGCCTGCATTAAGGAGTGTAGATGCTCCGCCAACCATTGATTTAACTGAGAATCCAAGTAGTTCTTCTTTATTGGAAATTCTGTCATAAATAATTCCATCTATGTCTGATTTTTTCGAGCTATTTGCCTTTACTTGATTACACAAAAGTTTGTGCATTAAATTTTCCGCCTCGGGAATTTCAAATGTTGTTGTTTTTGCTCATTTTATTTTTTTAAAAATACTTAATGTTTTGCTGCTTAACCCCTTGCTTTCTATTTTTTTTAATAGATTTCATTTTTCGTCTAAAATACAAATTTCAGATTTTGTTAAATCAAAAATCTTTGTTTTCTTATCCTTTTCTTCTCTGATTATTTTTTTGAAAACGAAAAATTTCCCTGGTATAATTTCAAGATTTTTGTCTGCAGCAAATAAATTCTTATTTTCAAGAATTTTTAAAAAAGCGTAAAATTCAGCCCATTCGCCTTTGTTTGCTTTCATTTTTTTATTTCTTTATGTAGTAAAGCATTTGTTTGGCAACCGCCTGAATAGCTGATATCGCCACAGAGTTACCCAATTGTTTCATTGCTTGTGATTCAGATACTGGAAACTGGAAATTTTTTGGAAATCATTGCATTTTTTTCCCTTCTTCACTACTCAATCTTTTTACTTTCCCGTTAACAAGATAGGAATCCCAATTCCTTCTATCGGTAATTTTTGATCATTTACCACCAACTCTTAATGTATACCCCACTTTTTTATTACATTCTTCTCATCGTATATCAGACATTGTCGTATTCAATGTAATAGCTTCAGGAAATTTGAAATCAATATTTTTGTCTTTGAACCCTATCATAAAAAGTCTAGGTCTGTGTTGTGGTAATCCAAAATCAGATGCTTTAATTATTTTATAAAAAAACGAATAACCAAGCTCTTCTTCTATTGTTCTTTTAATTGTGGCAAACGTTTTCCCTTCATCATGATTTAATAAATGTCTTACATTTTCTAAGAAAAATGCTTTTGGTTGTTTTTCTTTGATTATTTTTACAATATCGAAAAATAGTGTACCTCTAGTTTCACTAAATCATTTTTTAAACCCAGCCTGAGAAAATGGTTGACAAGGGAATCCTGCACATAAGATATCGAAATTTGGTATTTTTTTTGGATCTACGAGTGTTATGTCTCCTATAAAATTATCTTTTTTGAAAAGATCGGGTGATATTTTTTTTAAGTTAAATTCATACGTTTGTCTTGCGTTTTTTTCCCATTCAGAAGCAAATACGCATTCCCCACCGAGATTATGAAATGCTATATGAAAGCCTCCAATACCTGCAAAAAGATCAATAAATTTCATGTCTTCTGTATCTTACAAATAAAATTTCAAGGAGAAATAATCTTATTTTATCAAAAAGGATATCCTTTTCAATCAATAAAATCACTTTCGGAACACAGTGGAGCTAGCCAATATTACATCCCCCTCGCCTTAAAACTAGTTATTTGTTGTTCAAAAGCCCACCAAAAATCTTTTTAAGTTAAATTTTTCAAAAATATGTCGACTAACTAGCACTTGTACGACTTGTTTACATAAAAACTACAATATTTGGTATGTTATAAGACATATACCAATAAAAGGTATATCTTTTAACCATATAATATCAAAAGTAGATTAATGTCTATATAATAAAAAAATTACAACCATAAAAGTTGTAAGATACTAGTTATGAAATGGTATTTTTGAACACAGCAACGGAGTTGTGAATTTTTTTCAGTACAGTCCCTGAGTATGATTTATCGCAACTAACCAATCTTGAGTACTTAGACTTTGGCGAGTATAAATGAAAAGATTGGAAGTCTGTATCTGATTATTGTGTAATTCGTGGTAAGTATGATAAATTTAGTAGGCAAAGGAAATAGCTTCTCGATAAGAGATAGTAATGCGAACTATATTAGTTAGCTTGAATATTTATTGAAATAGATTATATCGTTACAATATAATATGTCTACGTCAATTATGTTTTATTGTTAACGTGTGTATCTATGAAAAAAGTTTGATTATTGTTGGTTTGTGTATCTTTAATAATGTTAGCTTGATGTTCTATTTCTAACAATACAAATACCACAATTACAAGTAAAAAGTTTTTAAATGTTGCGTATGCAAATCAATCTAATACTCAAAAGTTAGATATATATCTTCCACAAGGGACCGGTGTATCCCCAGTAATTATAGCGATTCATTGATGAGCTTTTATGATGGGTAATAAGGAAGCAAGTGATGTAAAACCTATGCTTGAGTCAGTTAAAAGGTGATATGCAGTAGTTACCGTAAATTATAGATTGAGCAATGAAGCAAAATTCCCAGCAGCAATTGATGATATACAAAAAGCAATAACTTTTATAAAACAAAATGCTAAAACATACAATCTCAATGGAGACAAAATAGCTACTTGGTGAGATTCAGCAGGAGGAAATCTAGCTGCTTTGGCTGGTACTATGTGAACAGGCGATACAAAAGTACAAGCAGTGGTTGATTGGTTTGGACCTATCTATTTTTCTACTATGGATGAGCAATTCAAAACGTTGTGAGTCACACCTAAAATGGGAAGTACAAATACTGAAAATTCACCAGAATCAAAATATATTTGACAAACAATTGGAACGGTTAAAGCAGAACCACTTGTTAAACAAGCAAGTCCTCAAACATATATTACAAAAGATACTCCAGCCTTCTTTATTCAACACGGGACAGTAGATACAAATATTCCTATTACACAATCTGAAGAGTTTGCAAAAGCACTTCAACAAGAAATCTGAACTGATAAAGTGATATTTGAAAAAATAGAAGGAGCTGCACATTGAGGAGCTCAATTTGAAACTCAAGAAAATTTAGACAAGGTATTCGCTTTCTTAGATAAATATCTCAAGTAATATTCTTAATTCTAAGATACATAGGAGTAAATTTTTTATTCCAATAATAAAAAAATCACCTTAGATGATAGGCGATATACTGGTTCTTAATTGGTATTTAACTCGGAACTTAGAGGAAGTAGTTACAACACAATAATAGGGTTTTTAATTAGGATTAAGAGTTGTTTTTTATGATGAAATAAAAATTCCACATTGAGTACAAAAGATTGACATTTATAAGAAGATATATATAATAAAATTTCTAAA
>JBAXEA010000023.1:0-11293 GCA_037140655.1 bacterium
ATTAGAAATCTTTCAATGTTGCATTATCATATTTCAACTCAAAATGAAAAAGTTGAAGGTTTTATAAAACCACTGAAGCGCGCTATATCATTGTATGCAAAGTTAAAAGAAAATAATCCAAACTTAGATACGATAAATTTCGGAGGAGGTATGCCTGTGCCTTATGAAAAAAGAAAGAAATTAATTTCTGTAAAAAATTTGGTTAATCAAATGATTAAGACTGCAAAGAAAGAAAGTGACAAATTAGGAATCAAACATCCAAACTTAGTTTGTGAATGGGGAAGTTATTTTACAGCTCCATCACAAATTACAATTTTTAAAGTTCTAGGTGAAAAATCTATCAGTAATAAAAGTGATACGAAGTGGTATTTTATTGATGGTAGTTTTATTACAAATCTTACAGACACTTGGTCAGTGGTTCGTCACAAATGGCATTTTGCACCAGCCAATCATTTGAATGCTCGTCGTTTACAAAAAGTTTGGTTGGCAGGAAATACTTGTGATGCTGATGATAGATATACTGCTTCTGGAAGTTATGTACTTTTACCAAAATTAGTTGATGATGATGTTCCAGATTTATATGTAGTAGTTTTTGATACTGGTTCATATCAGTACACCTTAAGTAATAATCATTGTTTAATTTCAAAACCAGCATTAGTAGTCTGTCAGAATGGAGAGATAAAACTTTCTAGAAAAAGACAAACACCAGAAGAATTAGGTAAAATTTTCGGCTGGAATGGAGATCATAAATAAAAAAAATATATTTTTTATAACACTAATTTCTATTTTTATAGTTTTTAGTGTTTTTTTATTTTCATATTTTAATTTAGGACTTTTTTTAAAGTCGCAAAATATTAAATTCATACAGATTGCTGGACAAAAAATAAAAGTTGAGCTTGCTTTGACTCACAGTGAACAAATAAAAGGACTTTCCGGTAGAAAAAATATTAATGATGATGCTGGAATGCTTTTTATTTTTGAAAAATTATCAAATGATAAATTTTGGATGAAGGATATGAATTTTTCTGTAGATATGATATGGATTGATAGTGATTCTAATATAATCTACATAGAAAAAAATGTTGACCCAAGTTCGTATCCGAATACTTTTGGTCCAAATCAAGATTATAAGTATGTACTTGAGGTAAAAGCCAATTTTTCCGAAAAAAATAATTTAAAAGTTGGTGAAAAAGTAAAATTTTTGCCCTAAAAGTCGTTGCTATTAAAGAGTTTAAAAGAAACGCTATTTACAGTTCTTTACTACTGTTTTATTTATTAATTTTAATTGTTTTTTTTAGGTTATTCACTGGTAGAAAGTATGGTTTCGGAGTAAAATAACTCCTATGAAAAAGAGTGAATTAAAAAACAAGAAGTCGTTAGTTAAAATTACTAGTATTAGAAATCGTGAGGGGGTCGCAATGCCTTTTAATATTGAAAAGATAATTGATGCAGTTTCAAAAGCATTTACTGCAACAGGAGAAGGTAATGAAAAAGATGCAAAAAGTGTTGCCGATAAAGTTTTTCATAAGCTAATACATGTAAAAGAACATAACGAAGATAAAAAATTCATTCCTAGTGTTGAATTGGTTCAAGATTTAGTTGAAGCAGAACTTATGGACCTTGGATACCATGCTACAGCCAAGTCATACATTCTATATAGATCAAAAAGAGCAGAATTAAGAAAAGAAGTTGGTATTGTACCAGAAGAAAATAAAAAAGTTTTCGAAGAATCAAGTTCTTATTTCAAAGGTTCATACGAAGAATTTATTTTTTACCGTACGTATTCAAAATGGCAAGATAATTTAGGTAGAAGAGAGACATGGGTAGAGACTATCGATCGTTTCATGGAGTATATGAAAGAAAATCTTGGAAAAAAATTATCGCAAAAAGATTTTGATGAAGTTCGTGAAGGAATTTTGAAACAAGATGTTTGTCCATCGATGCGTTTGCTTTGGTCAGCAGGAGATGCTTGCAGGAAAACAAATGTTTGGGCATACAATTGTTCTTTCATTGCGCCGACAGCATGGCAAGATTTTGGAGAAATAATGTACATACTTATGTGTGGAGCAGGATTAGGTTTTTCTGTTGAATCAGAAACAGTTCAAAAATTTCCACAGATAAGAAGACAGACAGGAAAAAAATTAGCGAAGCATGTAGTAGAAGATAGTAAGGAAGGTTGGGCAGATGCATTTGTTCTTGCATGTAAAACTTGGGCAGATGGTTATGATATTGATTTTGATTTTTCAAATGTTCGACCAGCTGGTGCAAGATTAAAAACAGCAGGAGGTCGTGCTTCAGGACCACAACCACTTATCGATGTTTTGAATTTTACTAAAACAAAAATATTAGCAAAACAAGCAAAGCGATTAAGTAATATTGATATTCATGATATCATTTGTCAGATTGGTTTGATCGTTGTTGCTGGTGGTGTCAGACGCAGTGCACTTATTTCTTTGTCAGATATTGATGATGAAGCAATGAGAAAAAGTAAACAAGGTCAATTCTGGATCGACAATGGTCAGCGCTCAATGGCAAACAACTCAGCAGTTTACAATCAAAAGCCAACTGCTTCAGAATTCTTGAATGAATGGATAGAACTTATTAAATCAGGAACAGGCGAAAGAGGCATATTCAATCGTGGTGGTCTTTTGACACAGCTTCCAAAGCGTAGAATCGACAATTGGAAGAAGGCTGGAATCATAGATGATCAGAACGTTATCGTTGGTCTTCCTGGATCAAATCCATGCGGAGAGATTACATTAAGATCAAAACAGTTCTGTAACCTAACATCAATCGTAGTGCGTCCAAAAGACACAGTAGAAGATCTAAAGAGAAAAGTAAGACTTTCTACTATCTTGGGTACTTATCAAGCAACACTAACTCATTTTGGTTATCTATCAAAAGAGTGGCAAGAAAATTGTGAAGCGGAAGCATTGCTTGGAGTTTCAATAACTGGTTACTATGACAACAAGACAATCCGAAACGAAAAAGTTTTAAATGAATTACGTGAAGAAGCTATTAAAACAAACAAAGATTATGCAAAGAAATTTGGTATTAATCATTCAACATGTATTACTACAATCAAGCCACACGGAAATTCAGGACAGCTTTTGTATGTAGGTTCCGGTATGCATCCTTGGTATGGAAAATATTTCATTCGAAGAGTTCGTATCGCTACAAATGATTCATTGTTTGAATTAATGAAAGATCAAGGAGTGCCTTGGAAACCAGAAGTTGGTTATTCAACCGCAAACTCAACTGTTGCAGTTTTGGAATTTCCAATCAAAGCACCAGAAGGAGCTATAACTCGTAATGAAGTTTCAGCAATTGATTTACTTGAAGAATGGAAAAGATTAAAAGTAAATTATATTGAACACAATCCATCAGTTACTATTTATGTAGGAAGTGATGAATGGATCAAAGTTGCAAACTTTGTTTACGAAAACTGGGATATAGTTGGAGGACTTTCTTTCTTGCCAAGATCAGAACATGTTTACCAGCTTGCACCTTATGAAGAAATAAATAAAGAAGAATACGAAAAGAGAATGAAAGAAATTAAATACATAGATTTTTCTAAACTTATGTATTATGAACAAGAAGACAATACTGTCGGTGCAAAAGAATTTGCTTGTGTTTCAGGAGTTTGTTCTATTGATGATGTGATGGCAGAGGACGCTCAAAAGGAAAAGACAAGTGGCACTGAAAATTAAATTTAATAAAATAAAAAACTCCTGCTTTAGGCGGGAGTTTTTTATTTATAGGTATTTATAAGCCGAATTCTGTTCCTTGACCGAGGTCAAAGCGATAACTATTTATCTAGGCCTAAAATTACTTTTAGGCTCAAGCGATTCTCCCAGCTCTAAGTCAGACTTAGGGCTAGGCACGATCTTGCACACGCGTAAGTATTTTGCCGTTTCACCCGAACTAAATCGGTTCGTCACTGTTCGCAACTCTATCCTCGCGGACGACGGGCGTTACCCGCTACGTGTTCCTAAAACTTGCGTTTTGGGATATGTGTTCGGACTTTCCTCCCTAAAAAACCTTGATTTTAAAGGGCAGTTATCTGATACCTATTTAAACATACTACAACACTTGCTTTTTTTTTACAAGTATGCTATACTTTTTGTGTGAGTGAGAGGTAAGTCTCACATAAATCGTAAACAACATAAGTGCCCGAAAAAACACCGCAAGGTGTTTTTTCGTTTGTGCCACAATAGAAAAGGTGAAATAAAATATTCTCGGACTCACCACAAAAATTTTCTGCTGAAAATTTTCTCTTTCCAGCGCCGTCGCGCCTACCAAGGGTTCGCTCGAGAATATTTTATTTCACCTTTTCATATTTATCAAAATGATGTAATCTAAATTGTATGTCTGAAAAAGTTTTTAAATTAAAAAGCATATACAAACCAGACGGCGACCAACCCAAAGCTATTTCGGAGTTACTGCAAGGATTAAAAAAGGGAATGCATAAACAAACATTACTCGGTGCTACTGGTACAGGTAAAACTTTTACTATTGCAAATGTAATACAAGAATGGAATAAACCGACATTGGTAATAGCTCACAATAAAACACTAGCGGCTCAACTTGCTCAAGAGTTTCGAGAATTTTTTCCAGATGCTGCGGTGCATTACTTTGTTTCATACTATGACTACTATCAACCAGAAGCATACATGCCAGTGTCTGATACATATATAGAAAAAGATGCACAGATAAATAAAGAAATTGACCGTTTGCGTCATGCTACTACTCAGTCACTATTAACACGCAGGGATGTTATTATTGTCGCTTCTGTGTCTTGTATTTATGGATTAGGAAGTCCGGAGGAATATGAAAAAGTAAATTTGAAATTAGAAGTTGGTATGAAATTAAATCGGATTGATTTAATGAAGAAATTAATCGATGTGCATTTTGAACGTACAAATGCAGATATTTCTCCAGGACAATTTCGTTCAATCGGTTCGAAAGTTGAAGTGATGCCAATATCAGACACTTTTGTTTTTCAAATTGAATTCAGTTCCTCGAGGCCGGACTTAGGGACAAATTCTAAAGAAAAAAAGACCCTAAGTCCGGCCTCGTATGTATCTCGAATTGCAAAAGTTGATCCTGTGTCTTCTCATATAATAAAAGAAGAAAAAGGAATTTTCCTATTTCCAGCAAAACATTTCATCACCGATGAAGTTCATTTAAAAGATGCAGTTAAAAAAATTAAAGCAGAATTATCTTTACAGCTTAAAAAATTTGAAAAAGAAGGAAAGCCACTTGAAGCAGAAAGAATCAAAAGACGAACAACATATGACTTGGCAATGATAAAGGAAGTTGGTTATTGTAATGGCATAGAAAATTATTCAAGACATATGTCTGGTAAAAAAGAGGGTGAAGCACCTGAGACACTTTTAGCATATTTTAAAAGCGATTTTCTTACGATTATTGATGAATCACATGTGACCTTGCCACAGTTGGGTGGCATGTACGCAGGTGACGCATCTCGTAAGAATACTTTGATTGAATTCGGTTTTCGTTTACCTTCAGCACGCGACAATAGACCACTTAAGATAGATGAATTTGAAAAGCGTACAGGGCAGACTATTTATGTATCAGCAACTCCATCTGAAAAAGAAAAATCAGCAAGCGAGCAAGTTGTCGAACAAATAATTCGTCCGACCGGATTGATTGATCCTGAAGTTGTTGTACGTCCAGTTTCAGCAGGAAAGGTTTCCAAGTATTCTCAAAGGAATATTCGCAACGACCAGATCGATCTTGCCCTTCCAAGACAGAGTGCGAATTCCGGCGAGAATGCTAGGAAACCTAACTCAATTCACAGCGAATATTCTTCCAAGAATATTGGGAATCTGTATCCGGGTCAAGTGCAAGATTTTATAACAGAAGCAGAACAAACAATTAAAAAAGGATTTCGAGTTATTGCTACGACTTTAACTAAAAAAATGGCTGAAGATCTTTCTTTGTATTTAAAAGAAAAAGGAATCAAAGCAGAATATTTACATAGTGAAATAAAAACAATAGAGCGTATTCAAATTTTAACTTCATTTAGAAGGGGAGAAATAGATATTTTAGTTGGAGTGAATTTGCTTCGTGAAGGTTTAGATTTGCCGGAATTAGCTTTGATTGGAATATTGGATGCAGATAAAGAAGGATTCCTTCGAAGTGAAACTTCACTGATTCAGACTATTGGTCGTGCTGCCCGCAATGTGGAAGGTAAAGTTATTTTATATGCAAATGTTATGACTGGCTCACTTGAAAAAGCTATTAATGAAACAAATCGTCGTCGAAGTATTCAGATTGCTTATAATAAAAAACATCATATAACTCCGAAAACAATTATAAAGAAAATAAAAGACATAACACAAGAGTTAGAAAACAAACACGAAAAGAGCGTAAACGCTGAGCTTGATCTTGATGTGGAATTATTTAAAAAAGCCTTTACTAAAAATAAAAGCAATAAAGGTAAGAATGAAAGTGATTCAATAAAGAATCTAATGCTGTCAGACGAAGAGCGAACTTTATTCGTTTATAAAAAGATAATCCAAATGAAAGAGAAGGAAATGAATAAAGCAGTGAAAGAATTAGACTTCGAAACTGCAGCAATTCTTCGTGATGAAATTATTGTACTAAAGGGGAAGCTAGAGAAAAAAGAATAAAATTAAGAATTACATATATCAGCGATAGCGTATATATGAAAAATCAACACTTTTGTCCTATCGTCTAAAAGTGTTATTGTATTCAGTCAACATTTTCTGCTATCGCTGAAATTATTGACTTTTTACTCATCAAGGCTGAGTGTGGGGAATTAAGTATTTATTAAAAGCAAAAATAATAGTTGATTTATTGTAGTTTAGTTGTATGCTTAAGGCATTAGTAATTTAAATATTAATTATATGAAAAAAGTATTATTACTAGCATTTATGTTAGGTATTTTAGTTCCAGTTTTTGCTTTTGCATCTTTTGATAAAAATTTAGCATCTGGTTCTAAGGGAAGTTCTGTTAGTGAACTTCAAACATTTCTTACTGCTCAAAAATTATATAGTGGACCAATTACAGGTACTTTCGGTAGTTTAACTAAAAAAGCAGTTATTGATTTTCAAAAAAAATATGGAATTAAACCTGCCTCAGGTTCTTTTATTTCTTTAACAAGAGTGCAGGCTAATAAATTAAATACTATAATAAATACAAAAAGTAACAATAGTAGCAATACAAGCACAAATGTAGTTCCTAATGTTTCAAATATTTCATTTACTCCTAAAACTGGTTATCAAATTTGTAGTGAAACATTTCCAAATGAGACATGGGATGGAACAATGATTAATGGAAAATATAATTGTGTTTGTATAACAGGTTATGTTTTAAATAGTATTGGAACAGCTTGTCAGATAGATGATTCAACACAGAGATATCAGACACAATATCAAATAGTTCAAGCAAAAATTAAACCATTACAGGATCAATATAATTCATTGTCAGCAGTCTTTTTAAGTCAAGAATGTATGGGGCTTGCTGGAGGTGAAACTGCAACTAAGTGTACATTAAATGCTAATCAAGGAGCAGATGTAAGTGAATATGAAAATGCAATTCAAAGTGATCTTTTTACTCCAGTTACAGATAATTCAATTATTTATGAAAATAAATTAGATGATTTACATCAACAAATTTTTCAAGCAAAAATGGATTATCATCAAAATATAGCTGACCTCTCAGGTTCAGGTATTGACATGAGTGTGTATAATGGACGATTGAATAATCTGACTACAGCAGTCAATGCAAAGATAGATTCTTTAAATCAACAAATACAATTTATATTTAGTGAATATAAAATGAATGTAACTCCTAATTTTTAAAATTTCTTTATTAAGTTTTCACCTTATTAAATAATAGTTATTGCATGGTTTTGCTGTGTGTGGTATCCTTTTGTAATTATCTTTTTTTGTTCATTTAATATATATAGTTATGTTTACATTAGGTCAATTTTACACCGCTAAAGGAAAAGCAATTTCTGCTACAAATAGTGCATCATCAATGTTGGATGGTTCTCAAAATAATATTGAAGAACTTATAAGAAAAGTTGAAGAGCATATTTTAGAAGACACTGGTTTAGAAATGGAATACGACATTGTTAGTTTACAAGACAATGTTGTCTTTGAAAAAAAAGAGACAGTTGAATCTTTTGAAAATCTTTTACTGACGACAAAAGAAATCATTGAATCTCGTTATGATCAGGACTAACGCTATTTTGTAAATAGCTAAAGAGGGAACTATATGTTGCCTCTTTTTTATTTGTAATAATGTGGTATGATAATACTACTTAAATATTGATATACACCCCTATGGAATATGCGGGGGTGTCGTTATGTTATATATAAAAAAATGAAAAAAGAACCAATAGACAAATTAATAGTAAAAGGTGCACGAACGCACAATTTGAAGAATATCAACGTAGAAATGCCACGAAATAAGATGGTGGTGATTACTGGTATGTCCGGTAGTGGTAAATCATCCTTAGCCTTTGATACTATCTTTGCTGAAGGCCAGAGGCGCTATGTGGAGAGTTTATCAGCTTATGCAAGACAATTCCTAAATCAAATGCCAAAGCCTGATGTAGATGAGATTACAGGGCTTTCACCAGCTATTTCTATTGATCAAAAATCAAGATCAAACAATCCTCGTTCGACAGTTGCTACTATTACAGAGATTTATGATTATTTGCGTGTATTGTATGCACGAGTAGGAAGGCCTCATTGTCCCGTATGTGGAAATGAAATTAAAAAACTTTCTAATGAAGAAATTTTAAATTTCGTTTTTGAAAAAATTAAAAAATTTGAGAAGGATGGAAAAAAGAAAAAAGTTATGGGTGTTGAATTCAATGAAACTAAAATTTCTATTTTTTCACCAGTTGTTCGTGGGCGAAAAGGTGAGTACTATCAAATGCTCTATGATTTATTAAATAAAGGTTTTAGTAAAATCCGTTTAGATGGGCAGATAAAAAATCTTCGTGACCGTATAGATCTTTCTAAGAATAAAAAACACAATATTGATATAGAAGTTGATTCTTTTTCCTTACATGAATTTAAAGATAATTTAGATGAAACAAGAATGCGACTTTCTGAAGCCGTAGATTTGGCTATTGTTGAGTCAGATGGCTTGGTAACAATTTCATTTAACGAAGAAGAAGAGTTTACTATGTCTACAAAATTTGCTTGCTCCCGTGATGGTTTTTCATTTCCTGAGATAGAACCTAGATTGTTCTCATTCAATTCTCCATATGGTGCCTGTCCTGATTGTAATGGTTTAGGTTCTAAATTTTTTATGGGTACAGAACCATGCGATACATGTGGTGGTGCACGTCTTCGACCAGAAGCATTGAATGTTTTTTTGCGGTCAGATGGTGAACTATTTAATATTGTAAATATTACAAGTTTGTCTATTGAAAAAGTAGCAGACTTTTTTGTGGAGCTTGAATTGAACGAACAAGAAAAAGAAATTTCAAAAGTAATAATAAAAGAGATAGAAGCCAGAATTCAATTTTTATTAAATGTTGGTTTGGATTATTTATCTCTAGACAGAAAAGCAAACACCCTGTCAGGCGGAGAGGCTCAGCGTATTCGTTTAGCTAGTCAGTTGGGCTCTAGGCTCGTTGGAGCGCTTTATGTGCTAGATGAACCGACTATAGGGCTTCACCAGCGCGATAATGAAAGATTAATACGAACATTAGAAAATCTACGTGATTTAGGTAATACCATCATCGTCGTTGAACACGACGAAGACACTATTTTTGCTTCAGATTATATTATAGATATTGGGCCAAAAGCTGGAATACATGGTGGACAGGTTGTCGTATCTGGTTATTTAAATGATTTATTGGATGCAAAAACGAATCCATCAAAGTCTCGTACTTTATCATACTTACGAGGTGAAGCGAAGATTGGTATTCCAGAAGAATACAGAGATAAAAATAAAGGATCATTAAAAATAACTGGCGGAAAAGTTTTTAATATAAAAAATATGGATGTTGAAATTCCACTTGGTAAAATGATTACTATCACAGGAGTCTCAGGTTCTGGAAAAAGTTCATTGATGTATGAAATTTTATATAAAAATTTACAAGGTAGATATGAAAGAAAGCATCGTACAGCTCAAATTTATAATTGTGCGTCATTTACCGGTACAGAATATTTATCACGTGCTATTTTGATCGATCAATCTCCGATCGGCCGTACACCTCGTTCAAACATTGCTACATATACTGGAGCTTTTACACATATTCGAGATTTATTTGCTGCCAGCGCAGAAGCACGACTTCGTGGTTGGAAAGCGAATCGTTTTTCTTTCAATGTGAAAGGTGGACGTTGTGAAGCTTGTGAAGGGAATGGTGAGATTGCAGTTGAAATGCATTTCTTGCCGACTGTGTATGTCACATGTGATGTTTGTAATGGAAAAAGATTTGATAAAGAAACTTTAACGATAAAATATAAAAATAAAAATATTCATGAAGTTCTTCGCATGACAGTAGAAGAAGCAAATATTTTCTTTAAAGATATACCAGCTATATACGACAGATTAAAAACAATGTTAGATGTCGGTCTTGGTTATGTAGAGCTTGGTCAATCAGCTACAACACTTTCTGGTGGAGAAGCACAAAGAGTAAAAATTTCTTCTGAGCTTTATCGTCCACACTTAGAAAAAACAATTTACTTACTAGATGAGCCAACTGTCGGTCTTCATTATGATGATGTTAAAAATCTTTTAGATGTTTTAAATAAGCTCGTAGATAAAGGTAATACTGTCGTACTTATCGAACACAATATGGATATAATAAAAAATTCTGATTATATAATAGATATAGGACCAGAAGGTGGTAATGGTGGTGGAAATATCGTAGCTAAAGGTACACCGCATGATATAGCTAATAATAAAAATTCACATACAGGTAAGTATCTTAAAAAGGTATTGCGTAATAGTTAAAAAACATGAAGATCAAAGATCATAAAAAAATAAATATTCCGGACAAGCCAGGAGTTTATTTCTTCATGAAAGGAAAGACGATTTTGTATATTGGTAAGGCCACCTCACTTCGTGATAGGACACGTAGCTATTTTCCCTCGACTACTCTCGGGACAGGCAGGCTTTTAGATTCTCGTGGGCCTATGATTTTAGATATGGTAGTGCAAGCTGATAATATAAAATGGCAGGAAACAGATAGCGTGCTTGAAGCATTGATATTGGAATCGTCATTGATAAAAAAACATTTACCTAAATATAATGTAAAAGAAAAAGATGATAA
>JBAXEA010000024.1:0-10430 GCA_037140655.1 bacterium
GGCCTCTAAAGAAGAAATCAAGAAGGCTTTTTATAAGTTGGCACACAAACATCATCCTGACAAAAAAGACGGAAATGAGGCTAAATTTAAAGAGGTAAATGAAGCTTACCAGGTGCTTTCAGATGACGCTAAACGTGCAAAATTTGACCAATACGGAGCTGGATTTGAGAATATGGGTCAAGGTGGCGCTGGAGGTTATGGGCAAGGTTTTGGAGGCTTTGATTTCTCCGGAGGTTATGGTGGAGGAGGGGCTGATTTTGATTTTGGAAACCTTAATGATATTTTTAGTGATTTCTTTAATGGTGGCGGAGCACAAAGACCACAGGCTCGTCGAGGTAGAGATATATCAACTGAAATAAGTATTTCATTTTCTGATTCTATTTTAGGTATTAATAGAAAAATTTTAATTACAAAAACTTCTAAATGTAATATTTGTAATGGATCTGGTGCAAAAGTTGGTACGAAAATGCAAACATGTAAAACATGTAATGGCCAAGGACAGGTGCGTGAAATAAAAAGAACGATGTTTGGAAATATTCAGAGTGCAAAAATTTGTAGCACTTGTAACGGTATTGGTGAAATTCCAAAAGAAAATTGTTCCAACTGTAAAGGTGCTGGAGTTTTACATAAAGAAGAAGAAATATCTATTTCTGTTCCATCAGGAGTGCGAGATGGTGAAAGTGTTCGCTTAAAAGGTGCCGGTGAAGCTATCAAAGCTGGAACGACAGGAGACTTGTATATAAAAATAAATGTAAAAATGCCTAGTAAGATTTCCAAAAGAGCCCGCGAACTTCTAGAAGAATTAAAAAAAGAAGGAATTTAATTTATGGAAAATCAAATTAAAGTCTGTCAGAACTGTAAAAAAGATTTTGTAATAGAATCTGAAGATTTTAATTTTTATGAAAAAATTGGTGTCTTACCACCAAAAATATGTTCAGAGTGCAGAGCACAATTAAGACTTTCTTTTAGAAATGAAAGAGTTTTTTATAAACGACCATGTGGTAAATGCAGTAAGGATATGGTTTCAATGTACAGTTTAAATAAGCCATATAAAGTATGGTGTTACGATTGTTATTTCGCAGATGATTGGGACGCAAGTGATTATGGAATTTTATATGATTCTAACAGGCCATTCCTAGAACAATATGAAAATTTATTAAAAATTGTTCCAAAAGTTGGACTGATATATATGCGAAGTCCAAATTCTCAGTATACAAATATTTCAGCTGATAATAAGAATTGTTATATGATAGTTGAATCTTCTAATAATGAAAATTGTATAAATTGTTATTGGATTCAAGTTTCAAAAGATTTAGTTGATTGTTCGTTTACGAATAAGGTTGAACTTTCATATGAAGTTGATGATTGTTACGATTGCCATAATTTAAAATATGCTAAAGGTTGTCATTCATGCCTTGATAGTTCTTTTATGCTTGATTGTCGCAATTATAATGATTGTTTTGGTTGTGTAAGTTTACGAGGACAAAAATATAATATATTTAATATTCCACATACAAAAGAAGAATATGAAAAATTTATTAAAGAAATAAAATTAGATACTACAAGTGGGGTGGAAAAAATGCAGAAACAATTTGAAGAATTTATTTTAAAGAATCCTAGAAAATATGCAGAAATAATTCAAGGTGTAAATTCAAATGGAAATTATATAAAAAGTGCTAGAAATTGTAATAATTGTTTTCATTGTTATGATTCTGAAGATTGTAAATATGGTGTACATACTTGGCGGAATGCGAAAGATTGCATGGATGTCGACACTGCAGGACGAAATGCAGAATTGATTTATAATACAATAAATGCTGGTATTGATACTTCAAGACAAATTGCTTCAAGTGTTTGTTGGTCCTCAACATATGCAAATTATTCTTCATATTGTTTTAATTGCAATCATGTTTTAGGTTGTATTGGTTTACGTAAAAAAGATTATTGTATTTTAAATAAAAAATACGATAAAGAAACTTATGAAAAAATTTCTAAAGAAATTATTAATAAAATGAAAGAAGAGGGAATTTGGGGAGATTTTTTACCGAATTATATGAGTGCTTTTGGTTATAATGAAACACCTGCAAATGAACAGTTTCCATTGAAAAAAGAAGATGCCATATTGAGAGGTTATAAATGGGAAGATACAGAAAGGGGAACTTATAAAAAGGAAACAATTATTTGGGATAATTTTCCTGAATCAATAAATGATTTACCAAAAGATTTTAATGTTACTAAAGAAGTTTTTGTTTGTTTGAATTGTGAAAAAAATTATCGAATTATCATTGATGAATTTTCTTTTTATAAAAGAATGCAAATTCCAATTCCAAGAAACTGTCCAGAATGTAGGCATGCCAAAAGGTTAGAAAAAAGAGGTCCAAATAAACTTTGGCATAGGAAATGTATGAAGGAAGGTTGTCAAAATGAATTTGAAACAAGTTATGCCCCAGATAGACCTGAAGTTATTTACTGCGAGCGATGTTATCAGCAAGAAGTTTATTAGTATATATATGATTGTCTTATGTATTACACATATACGCTATCGCTGATATGTGTAAAGTCAATATTTTCTGCTATCGCTGAGATTATTGACTAATTTTAAAAAATTTATGTTACTAGAAAAAATTATTTTTATTTGTGTTGCCATTAATCTTGTATTTACTTTTTGGTATATAAAAAGTATTTTACGTAGTAGTACCAGGCCAAATATGGTTTCATTTTTTATTTGGTCTTTAGCACCTTTTATTGCAGTTTTTTTAGGATATAAAAGTGGTGGAGGAATTTCTTTGCTTGGCCCTTTTATGTCTGGGTTTGTACCTTTGCTGGTTTTTATTTTTTGTTTATTTAAAAAAGATTCATTTTGGAAAATAGGTTTACTGGATATTTTTTGTGGAATTTTGTCATTATTTGCTTTGGTTTGTTATATATTAACGCATAATTTATGGGTATCAGTTTTATTTGCTATTGCTAGTGATTTACTGGCTTATATTCCTACTTTTATAAAAACATGGAAAAATCCCGAAACAGAAAATTACTTTATATATTTAGGCGGAATTCTAAATAATGCAGTAAGTTTGCTAATTTTAAGAGATTGGTCATTCGCAATCTATGCTTTTAGTTTTTATATAGTTTTAGCTAATTCTTTTGAAATTTTATTGATTTATCGTAAAAAAATATTTAAAAATAAGGCTCATATCTAGTTTATTTTTTAATATTAAAATGCTATTATCATAAATATGAATAATAAATTTGTAACAATTGCAGGGGTACAAAGTACTGTATCTGCTGATTTAAGAAAAAATTTAATTAAAACTATTATTTTAGTAGAAAAAGCCGCCAAGAAAGGTGCGCAAATTATTTGCTTACAAGAGCTTTATCGTACTAGATATTTTCCTCAATATAAAAATGCCAACAAGGATGATTATGCTGAAACTATTCCAGGTGAATCTGTTGAATTTCTTTCTAAGATTGCGAAGAAGTACAAAGTAGTAATTATAGTACCGATTTTTGAACGTGACGAAAAAGGAGAATATCATAATTCTGCAGCAGTAATAAACATAGATGGAAAACTTTTGCCAACTTATCGCAAGATTCATATTCCTCAAGATCCATTGTTTTATGAAAAAGATTATTTTAAAGAAAGTAATGATGGTTATATGATTTACAAAACTAAATATGCTACATTTGCTGTTTTGATTTGTTATGATCAATGGTTCCCGGAAGCAGCTCGTTCAGTAAAATTAGCTGGTGCTGATTTAGTTTTCTATCCGACGGCAATTGGTAATATTCGTGGTGTAAAAGAAAAAGAAGGTGATTGGCATGATGCATGGGAGACGATAATGCGAGGTCATGCGATAGCAAATAGTCTTTACGTTATGGCTGTAAACAGAACTGGTATTGAAGATAAATTAAAATTCTGGGGTCAATCTTTTGTTGCTGATGCATTTGGCAAAGTTATCAAGAGAGCAAGCAGTGATAAAGAGGAAATAGTAATGGCAAAAATCGATTTAGCTAAAAATAAAATAATTGGTGAAGAGTGGGGTTTTATGAGAAATCGTAGAACTGACACATATGATCCACTTACTAAAAAATAAATGGCAAATCAAGATGAAGTAAAAAAAGAAAATTTCTTAATGCCAGGAGAATGGGAACACCATTTGGCTACTTGGCTTGCATGGCCAAATGATGATGATTATTTTGAGGAAAGAATAGAAGATATTAAAAATACTTATATTAAAATAATTTCGGCATTACACAAAGGAGAAGTTGTGAAATTATTAGTTTTGAATGAAGAAAAAGAAAACGAAGCAAAAGCTTTAATGGAAATTAACGGTATCGATTTGTATAAAATAATTTTTTATCAAACAGAATATGTGGATGTATGGATGCGCGACTACGGTCCTACTTTTATAAAAATTAATGAAGAATTAGCTTGGGTAAAATGGAATTATGATGGCTATGGAGGAAAATTTTCTGAATTATTTTCAGATGATAAGGTATTTTTAAATTTAGAAAAAAATATTAATCACAAAATGATTAAGTTTGATATGGCCATTGAAGGTGGTGCGATTGATTCAAATGGTAAAGGTTCTATTCTTACAACAGAAGAATGTTTATTATTAAATAGAAATCCAGGAAAAACAAAAGAAGATAATAATGATTTTTTAAATAAAAGTATTGGTGCCAAAAATGTAATCTGGCTAAATAGAGGTTTAGTAAATGATCACACCGATGGACATATCGATGAAGTTGCAAGATTTGTTAGTCCTACAAAAATTCTTTGTGCATTTGAAGATGATATTAATGATGAAAATTATAAAAGATTAAATGAAAATTATGAAATTTTAAAAAATGCTGTTGATCAAGATGGAAATAGTTTTGAAATAGTAAAACTACCTATGCCACATATGAATTACGAAGAAGGTGACAAAGAACACAGTGGGCAAAAAGCGCCAGTGTCATATGCAAATTTTTATATAAGTAATGATGTAGTTCTAATGTCTGCTTTTAATGATATAAATGACGAAAAAGCAAAAGAAATAATTCAATCATGTTTTCCTGACAAGGAAGTTGTTAGTATCGATTGTCGAAATCTTATTTATGGTGGTGGAGCAATACACTGCATTACTCAACAAGAACCAGCATAATAAACAACTCTTAACTAAAAAGATTTTTTAGCGTATAATCGTTACATGAAATACGATATAAAAAATATAGATTTAGCAGAAAAAGGTCTTAAGAAAATTGAATGGGCAAGATTAGATATGCCTGTTCTTTCTGGAATATTAGATGATTTTAAAAAACGAAAACCGTTAAAAGGTATAAAAGTAGGGGCATGTATGCATGTGACTGCTGAAACAGCTAATTTAATGATTGCTTTAAAAGAAGGAGGTGCTGATGTTACTCTTTGTGCTTCGAATCCACTTTCAACAAGTGATGAAGTGGCTGCATCTTTAGTAAAGAATTTTAAGATTTCTGTATTTGCAAAAAAAGGAGAAAACAATAAAGAATATTTTTCTCATATAAATGCTGTGCTTGACTCAAAGCCAGTCATTACTATGGATGATGGTGCTGATTTAGTTTCATTATTACATTCCGAAAGACCAAAGGAAGTCGTAAATGTTTTAGGTGGTACCGAAGAAACTACAACAGGAGTTACGAGATTGAAGTCGATGGCTAAAGAAGGTGCATTGTTGTATCCGATAGTTGCAGTAAATGATTCTATGACAAAACATTTTTTTGACAATCGTTACGGTACAGGGCAATCAACATTGGATGGGATAATCCGTGCGACAAACAAACTATTAGCTGGTTCTGTTTTTGTGGTAGCAGGATATGGTTGGTGTGGTAAAGGACTTGCTATGCGTGCTCGTGGAATGGGAGCAAATGTAATAGTCACTGAGATTGATCCAGTTAAATCGCTTGAAGCATATATGGATGGGTTCAGAGTTATGCCCATGAAAGAAGCTGCAAAAAATGCTGATTTTATTTGCACAGTTACTGGTAATACTAGTGTTGTTGATGAAGAGATTTTTAAAAACCTTAAAAATGGTTGTGTGGTTTCAAATTCTGGACACTTTGATGTTGAGATTGATTTAGTTGGTTTAAATAAAATTACAAAAAAGAAAGAGACACTTCATGATTTTGTTGAATCTTACGAATTGAAAGACGGAAGAAAGATTTTTGTGCTTGCACAAGGTAGGCTTGTAAATTTAAGTTGTGCTGATGGTCATCCAGCTTCTGTTATGGATATGAGTTTTGCTAACCAAGCATTATCTGCTGAATATATTTTAAAGAATTATAAGAATTTAGCACATAATGTTCATATTTTACCTGAAGATCTTGATAAGAAAATTGCATCATTAAAATTAAAAAGTTTAGGAATTAAAATAGATAATTTGTCTGCTCGTCAAAAAGAATATTTGTCTGGCTGGCACGAAGGAACAGTTTAAAATGAAAATTGCAATTATTGGGGCTCAAGGAGTGGGTAAAACAACCTTAGCTCAACAAATTAATATAGATTATCCTGAACTTAAAATTTTGCCAGAAGCAGCGAGATTGGCTCAAAAGGCAGGATATAAACTTGATCATACTGCTACGGTTGAGACAGAGCTTTGGTTAATTAATAAGCAAATTGAATTAGAGGAAGAAAATAACTGGGTGGCTGATCGTTGCAGTATAGATTTACTTGCTTATATTGAATACTTATTTTCTCATGAAAATAGTTTGGTTGAATTTGCTACCAAAACATTGGTTCCTAAATTTAGTAATTATGATTTAGTTATTTATTTACCAAGTGGAGAATTTCCCATTGAAGATGATGGTGTGAGAACAACAGATTTAAAATTTCAAAGAGATATAGATGAAAAGATAAAAGATATTTTAGAAAAACATAAAATTCAATTCATTAAAGTTGTTGGTTCACCAAAAGAGCGCTTAGAAAAAGTAAAAAACTTGCTTTAGTTTTTTCTTTTGTTATTATTAAAATACAATTAAATATATCAAGAGTAGCGACGAGAGATTTGGCTCATAGACTCGCTCAGCAACCTGCGAATGTAAGGTGCTAAATCCAACCAATGCGAAAGCATAGGAAAGATAGGTACGCCTAGTCAACGTAAATATTTTTCCTCGAATTAGAGGATTTTTTAATTTTAAACATATGAGTCCCGTACGAAATAGCGGGACCAAATTATCAAATTAATAGTTTTATCAAAAAAAATAATGATAAAATTTCGTACGGGATGAGTATAAAAACAGCAGAATTTGTGAGTCCAGGTCATCCAGATAAAATTTGTGATTTTATTGCAGATACTATTTTAGATGCATTTTTAAAAGATGATAAAAAAAGTCGTGTAGCAGTAGAGGTGATGGGTGGCCATAATTTAATAACGATAAACGGGGAAGTCACCAGTAATTCAAATCCAGACTTAGAATCAATTGTAAAAAATATTGTCGGTGAAAATTTTAAAGTAATAATCAATCTAGTAAAACAAAGCCCCAAAATAGCTCAAGGCGTCGATATTGGTGGAGCTGGAGATCAAGGTATTATGAAAGGGTACGCAACATCTGAAACAGAAAGTATGTTACCAAAAGAATATGAGCTTGCACGAAATCTTTGTAAAGAAGTTTATGAAAAATATCCATACGATGGTAAAACTCAAGTCACCTTAGATGGCGATAAAGTTAAAACAGTTGTATGTAGTTTTCAAAATTCAAAGAATGATGATTTATTACCTTTAGTAAAAAGCATAATTGAAGGGGAAGAATCCCAATCACTCGCGAGCGACGGGGTAGAATATTTGATAAATCCAGCAGGAGAGTGGGACCTTGGAGGTTTTGATGCTGATACTGGTTTGTCAGGTAGAAAATTAATTATAGATAATTATGGTCCAGAATTTCCAATTGGCGGAGGTTCATTTTCAGGAAAAGACTATACAAAGGTAGATCGTAGTGGTGCTTACGTTGCTCGTAAGATTGCTCGCGATTTAGTGAACAATAGAAAAGCAAATGAGGTGTTTGTGAAAGTAGCATATGCCATAGGTAAAGCAGAACCAGTGATGGCTGTAGCAGTAGTCGATGGAAAAGAAGAACAAATACAAGGATATGATTTGACACCTCGTGGAATAAAAAACCTATTGAATTTAGAAAATGTTAATTTTGCTGAAACAGCAAAATGGGGACATTTTGGAAATAAAGATTTTCCTTGGGAAAATTAAATTTTATTTATTTTATATTCTCCGTCTGTGTCTTTAATTTCGTAACCAAGTGAATTTATTTTTTCTCTTAGCTCATCAGATTTTCTATAATCTTTATTTTTTCTTGCTTCAATTCTTTCTTCTGCAAGTTTGATTATTTCATCTGGTATGGTTTCATTTTTTAATTCAGAAAATCCTAGGCCTAAAACTTTATCGAAATCAAGTATAGTAGCTTTCTTATCAGCATTAGAAATATTTTCATCTTTTAATAAATCCCAAAGTACAGTCAGGGCTCTTGGTGTGTCTAGGTCGTCTTCTAAATAGTTTTTGAATTTTTCAATATAATCCTTATTGGTTTCTCCAGTAGTATCCTTGCCCGCCTCTGTGGAGGGACCGAGATCTAAATAAAGCCTATATAAGCGTTTTAAGGCTGTTTCTGCACCTTCTAGTGCTTCCCATACGAAGTTCACCTTTGTTCTATAGCTGGCCATTAAAAGCCAAAAACGATAGGTGATAGGATTTATGTTTTTCTCAGTTAAGCTTTTAATTTTTAAAAAATTACCTGTAGATTTAGACATTTTTTCACCACTAGTATCTACGAATTCATTGTGCATCCAAAATTTAACAAAAGGTTTTTTACCAGTTGCACATTCTGATTGGGCTATCTCATTGGTATGGTGTGTTGAGATCAGGTCTATGCCACCTGTGTGTATATCAAATTGTTCACCTAAAAAATTCATACTCATCGCAGAACATTCAATATGCCAACCAGGGAAACCTTGTCCCCAAGGTGAAGGAAAACCAATTTCATTTGAAAATTTCCAAAGAGCGAAATCCTCTCCATTTTTCTTTTCAGGATTTTTTGTTATACGTGTTTCATCTTCATTGTAAATTCTTTTTCCGCCCCAAAGTATTCCATAGTCAGGCATTTTAGAAGTATCGAAATATATACCATCACTTGTTTTGTATATATATTCTTTTTCTTCTAATTTTTTAATTAATTCTATATCTTCTTTTATATAATCACTTGCGAAATACATACCTTCAGGAATTTCTACATTTAATGTTTTTAGATCTTGTTTAAATTTATCTGTATAAAATTCTGCAAGTTCACGCATGTTTTTTAATGACAATTCTTTTCCTTCACGCATTAGGCCTCTTGTCATTTTGTCATCACCAGAATCAGCATCACTTGAAAGGTGGCCTATGTCTGTGATATTCATTACTTGTTTTACTTGTAGACCACCATACCTAAGTGTTTTTTTTAATATATCAGCGAAGATAAATGCACGTAGATTTCCTATGTGAGTGTAGTCATATACAGTAGGTCCGCATGTATACATACGGACTTCTTTTTCGTCTAATGGAATAAATTCCTCTTTCTCTCTAGTTAAAGTATTATAGAATTTCATTTTTATTTATTTCACTTTTGTAAATTGAGAAAAGAGTATTTAGCATGCTGATAGTGATAGGGCCGATCAATACTCCAACTGGTCCAAGCAATGCAATACCTCCTAGTATTGAAAACAATATCAAGAAAGAAGGTATTTCTACTCTTTTGCCTATTATGTATGGATTTAAGAAATTATTTATAAATACCATAATTATTACACCCCAAATCAAAAGTCCAACAGCAGGCAAGATGTGTCCTGTCGCATAGAGGAATATTATTGCAGGTACACAAACAAGTCCTGTGCCAAATGGTGGTATAAGTGCAGCGATAGCAGATACGAGACCCCAGAATACTGCATTTGGTACTCCGAATAATGATAATCCGATCCACATAAGTATTCCTTGAATCAATGCGATAAGGACATATCCTTTTATGACTCCGCTTATTGTTTTTGAAAGTTTGTGAAGAATTTTTTCATCATTTTCTTTTGAAAGTGGGCTCAATAAAATAATTTTATTTTTCCAATCTTCACCGTCCTTTAGGAAGTAGAATAAAGCAAGTAGTAATAAGATTAAAGAAAGAACAGCTGAAATAGAAAAATTAAAGATATTTCCAATATTGCTTGTTAAAAAAGATACAGAGCTTATTGCAATTTGGTTTGGATTAAAATTTGTTCCTTCAGGTAATACTGAATTTATTTTCTCTCCGATAGAGCTTAGAAACATTCCTGCATCTCCATTTGAAATTACTCCATAATATACATTTTTTGATTGTTCGAAAATTATCGAACTTATACTGTATAGAGGAATGCATAAAACAGAGATAAATAGTAATACAGTAAC
>JBAXEA010000025.1:0-9815 GCA_037140655.1 bacterium
ATTTTTGAAAACACTATCTCGATAGCCAAATTTACATTCTTCATTTGAAAAGATTTTTTTCTTGCCTGTTTCTATTTCATAAGCCTCTACAGAAACCAATGTTTCTTTGATTTCTACTCCATATGCTCCAATGTTTTGAACAGGTGTGGCTCCTACTGATCCTGGAATTAAAGCTAAATTTTCAATACCCCAATACCCCTTATCGACAGAAAATGAAACTAAATCATTCCACGCTTCACCACCCATTGATTTTACTAAAACAGTATTTTCATCTTCGCCTATTATTTCAATTCCCTTCAATTTATTTATTACTACAATACCATCAAAATCTTTTGTAAAAAGAACATTACTTCCACCGCCCAAAAAAAGCTTTTCTTTTTTCTTAAAAAGATCTAATGAAAATAATTCAGCAACATCATCTTCAGTATTTATTTCTATAAAAAATGAAGCTTTAGCTTTTATACCAAAAGTATTTAATTTACTTAAATCATAATTTTCTAAAATATTCATCCCGTACGAAATAGGACGCGTACGCTTACGCTTTCTTGTCCTTTTTATTATTTATAATATTTTTTTTCATTTTCATAATTTTATTTATTTTCTGCATCCGCGATTTCGTTCGGGATTACATAAAGATAGAAATAATCGTTCCGACACTAACAAAAACCAACAAGATAGTTGTAAACCAACCAATAATATTTCCAACTTTTTTTGTTTTATATTGTCCCATGATTTCTTCACTTGCACTTATTTTTACAATAAAGTAAATAATAATTGGTGAAATAATTCCATTTAATACTGCTGAATATATAAGAGCTTTTATAGGATCAAGTCCTATGAAATTTAAAGTTATTCCGAGAATCATGGCAACAATAATCACTCCATAAAAAGATGTAGCTTGTTTTAATTTTCTATACAAACCATTCTTCCAATTAAATGCTTCAGACATTGCATACGATGCGGAACCAGCAAGTACTGGAATTGCTAACAAGCCAACTCCAATAATTCCAATTGCAAACAATGAAAATGCAAAATTTCCAGCAAATGGCTTAAGTGCTAAAGCTGCGTCAGCGGCTGTACCTATATTTGTGATTCCATTAGTAAATAAAGCAGCTGCACAAGTAGCAATAATGAAAAACATAATGGCATTTGAGAAAAACATACCAGACCAAACATCAATACGCATTTTTCTAATATCATCTAGTGTAGTCAATGCTCTTCTTGCTTCTTCGGTTTTCTCCCCTTTCATAATTTGCTCTTCGACTTCTTGAGAACTTTGCCAGAAAAATAAATATGGAGAAATAGTAGTACCAAAAGCAGCACAGATTAAAATAATTTCATCTTTAGAAAAATTAATAGTTGGAACAACTAAATGGTTGAAAAGATCAGACCAATCTATATGAACAGCAAATGCAGAAAAAACATATGCGAGTAGTACTAAAGCCAAGTATTTTAAATACTTTGAATATTTTTTATATGGAATAAAAACTTGAAGCCCTAGAGATAATGCCGCAAAAGCAAAAACCAAAAAAGTAAATCCCATCCATGGATAAATAAGTTGCATACCTTTAGCCATAGCTCCTAGGTCAGCACCGATGTTAAACACATTAGCGAAAAGCAAAAGTACAGTACAAAAATACAAAGCTTTTTTTGAAAAATGCCTTTTTATATTTGTTGCAAGACCTACTCCTGTAGTCATGCCGATACGTGCACACATTTCTTGAACTACTCCCATAAGTGGAAAAGAAAATAATGAAAGCCAAATTAAATTGAAACCTCGGGAAGCTCCCATTTGTGAATACGTAGCAATACCTGAAGGATCATCATCAGCAGCACCTGTAGTAAGCCCTGGACCTAATGTCTTCCAATATCCCTTGGCTGCTTGAACTGGTTTTTGTTTATCTATATCGTGACCAATTTCTTTTTCCACCTCCACGCCTTTTTCTAAAATTTCAGCTGGGGCACTAAAAATCTTCTCTAGAATACTTTTTTTCATATATTAAAATGATAGCAATTTAACCTATAAAAATCCAATTAAGCTGATTCGATCAAGCCGAGCTTTTCTAAACGAGCATTTATAGAACCTCTTTGTCTACCAAATTCTTTGGCTATATCTTTAATCTTTATTTTTTTATGAAAAAGTTTAATTAATTTTTCATCATCTTCTTTTGCCCATGGCCTGTATGCATTTGGATATTTTTTACGAATTTCTTCTAATTTACCACTTGTTTTTTCTTTTACTATTTTTGTCTTTTTAATCAGACCACCTGATGCTGTGATAAAGTTATCATGCATTTCATTAAGTTTTTTATCAGATATTTTTTTAAATATCTTTTCCGCTTCAGCTGAATATTCACGAAACATTTTATCTTTAATAAGAACTTCAGGATGAACCTTAAAAGCCTTCGCATTCAAGCCTATGATGTGCAAACCAGAAAGCCTTCTTACTCGTGAAAGTGCGACATAGCCTTGTCCATACTCAAATACTTCAGATAAATCCATTATAGCCCCATCCATACTCATTCCTTGGCTCTTGTGGACTGTTATCGCCCAAGCAAGTCGAAGAGGAATTTGATTAATCTTCGCACGGACTTTTCCATTCTCTTCCACTACCCACTCCATCGGTTCTGCTGTTATTGTTTTTCCAGATCTTATTCTAACTATCGGATACCTTGTTCCGCCTTCAAAATCAACCACAGTACCTAATGTTCCATTCACAAATCCTCCTTTAGGATTGTTTTTTGTAAACATAACTTCGGCACCAATTTTTAATTCTAATTTTTCCGGAGACAAACATCCCTTTTGCATTACAGCGATAAGTGGTTCTGGTCCTTTTGTATGCATTATAAAAACTTCACTATCTTCTTTTATTTTTGAAAGAGTTTCAGAATTTACAAAATCAACATTTATATTGTGTGAAAAAAGTTTTGGTGTATTTTTAGGAAGATTTTTTCGATCAACATTTCTTGATTTAATTTTTTCTAAATGACTTTTATTAAAAGTGTCATGACGAATGGCTGAAAGTATAGACAAAAAATCAACATCATCTTGACGATATTGTTCTGTAATATAACAAACAATCAAATTTGCTTTTTCCCAAGCAGAACAATCATAAGCGAACATAGACTTACTCTTCTTTTCTTCTTCAAAAAATCCTATTTGTATAACTTTTTCAAAATCTTCATTTCCCCTATCGTCAGAAACTGGATTTTTTATTATTGGTGGTAATTGAAAAAAATCTCCAACGAAAATTACCTGCAATCCTCCGAAGGCCTCAGGATTTTGTTTAACTTCCCTGCACACCCAATCAACCATCAAAAGAGTATCTGAAGACAACATTGAGATCTCATCAATGACTAAAACCTTCGCTTTACGAATTCTTTTTGAGACATATTCATTACTAGCAATTTTATCTAAATCATACCTGTCTAATTTTTTCTTAATTCCGATTCCACTCCAAGAATGAATCGTCATACCACCGATATGTGTCGCGGCGATTCCTGTAGAGGCTGTTATGGCGACTTCGACATCCCGTTCTCTTAAATATCTGACATATTCATTAATAGTATGAGTTTTACCAGCACCTGGTTCTCCGGTTAGAAAAACATTTGCTCCAGTTTTTAAAATATCCAAGGCTTCCTTTTGTGTCATGTTTATATGATATCA
The DNA here is from genome assembly GCA_037140655.1 of bacterium. GTDB lineage: Bacteria > Patescibacteriota > Minisyncoccia > Phycocordibacterales > UBA9973 > UBA9973. The sequence goes on from JBAXEA010000025.1 coordinate 3,667, forward strand.
TTTATTTAAAATAAAAAATCCCAGACGTCGGACGTCTGGGATTTTTAGAAATTTATTATTCAGATTTTACTTCAGTAGTATGAGCAGGCTCAACTGGCATTTCTAGAGGAGCTGGTGCTTGTGCAGGTATTGGAGTTGGCGTTGGAGCTGGTGCAGCAGATGCAACTAACTCCTTTGGATCAGGTCCGTATTTATTTGGACCAACATCTCCTTTTCTAACCATAAGAACAAGAAACCAAATACAGAAACCAAGAGCAGCAAGCATTACAATTCCTGCAATGGAAAGAATCGAGGGGTTAAATGATCCAACTAATGTAAGAAGAAATATTGGTATCATTAATGCAAAAGGCACATAAGCTAACAATAAATACCAACCACTCTTACCAGTGTCATGCAGTCTTCTGACTCCTACAGCAAGACCAGGAATAAAGACAGCAAGAGAATACAAACCACCAATAATATTATTTTTAAAAATTGCTCCGCTAATAAGATTTATCAAAATCGCTATTAATATATTAAATAAGAAAAAATACCAATACTCAGCTCGTCTTGCACGACCACTAAACACTGCATACTTCTTCAAAACATCTTTATAATACTCCATAAATTTATACTCAAATTAATTTTTAATTAAAACGACTTTTATATTATAACAATTTAAACTAAAGTAATACACACAATTTCATAATCAGATCCGACACGAATCGGCGGGCCCCAGCCTCCTACCCCACTTGAAACATACACATGCATAGAATCATATTTTTTTAATCCATAACCAAAACCTTTGTAAACAATATCTGTCATATAATTAAATGGCCACTGTTGTCCATCATGAGTATGCCCTGATACTTGAAAAGAAATACCAGCATCGTATGCGACGTCTAAATCTTTAGGTTCATGCTTTAACAGGATTGATGTTTTTTCTTTATCTATTTTTAAATTCTCAAGTGTTTTTTGAAAACTATTTTTATTTGAATTGATTAAATATTCCACGCCAACTATTTGCAAACCATCAACCAAGACCATTGAATCATTTAAAACATTAAAACCAATTTCACTAACAGCTTTTAAGAAAATACTTGGATCACTAAACTGCTCGTGATTTCCTAAAACAAAAAATTTTCCTTTTGGTGCGACGATACTCCCTAATGGTTTTGCTACTTGTAGCGGGTCAGGTGTAAATGTACCATCATATAAATCACCAACTACAAAAACTGCATCTGGTGATAATGAATTTGAAATCTTAGCAATTTTTTCTGAAAATTTTGCACCCCATATGGAATTCAAATGCACGTCACTCATCATTACAATCTTTTTTCCTTTCCATTCATCTGGGATTTTTGGCAAAGCAACTTCTATATTTTTAACAAAAATTTTTCTTCCATGAATAATTCCATATATGGATACAAATAAAGCTAATACAAAAAATAAAATTCCTATAATATTTGGAAGTCCTATGAACATATTTACAAAAAGATATAATACCGCTCCAATAAAAAAATAAACAAACATACCCATCCAAACAGAAGTAATAATGTAAAAAAATCGAATTACACGATTTGAATAATACTTTTCAACTATCATCATAGCGATAAAACCACCTGACAGTAATGCTAAAGATAAACAAAGCAAATAACTACCAAATGAATTAAAATAAAAAATATTTGTCAGAGCAACATACACTAAAAGATTCGCTTCAGCGAGCAAAAAAGCCACAACTGCAAAAAATCCCAAAACTGCCAAAGGTAAAAGTTTTTTATTTTTTATTTTATGCATTTATTTATTATACCAATAAAAACAAAAAGAACCGCTTCCGCGTTCTTTTTCTATTGGGATCTGTACTCTATGAGCTTCGACTGTTATGTCTAAAAGAAATAGGTTCCCCCTACCCACCCTTATAGTACCACTGTTTAATTATTTTTATTTAAAAAATATCAACGAAAAAATACCCAATACAGACACAAATAAAATTAACTTAGAAAAATAAAAAAGTAAGTTAAAAGAAATTGGAACATTGCAATTATTTAACTTAAGTAACTTTATTTTTTTAGATATAAAAATATAACTAGAAACCATAAAAATTAACAATAATGGACCTAAAAGAAATATTAAATACACAACTCCTATTCCGCAGAATTCTCCTACCCCTCTACACCCGGATATTGTTGAAAAAATTATCCAAACCACAGAAACAATAACTGCAATTTCAATAAGTAAAATAATTTGGCTTTTAATAACATCTATTTTACTAGGTAAAATACTATCTTTTTTAAAGTTTAAATTTTCTGGTTGTTCTGATAAATTTTGAATTTGTTTTTCTTTATATTTTCTATTTTTAGTAAAAAATAAAAATATTATTCCAAAAACAAAAACAGTGATTGGTCCACCTAAAGTTCTAATTATTCCTAATAAAACAGGTGTTTTATTGCTTTCTCTATAAGCCAGTATTTTAACAGTCTGTTGTTGATTGTAAGCGTCCACTTTTTTAGCTTCATCGGGACTTGGAACTATTCTATTTCCATTTGCATCATAATTATTCATGTCATCAATCATTGGAAACATTTGTTTTTCTCTCTTAAATTCTTCAAAGAATTTTTGTTCTTGTTGAGACGGAGAAACACCAAAAATAGTCTGAAGAGGAATTCCTATCATAGAATAAGGTGGAAAAAATGACGCAAGAAAAAATACGATAAATATAAATACAAGTAAAAAACTTTTTTTAGATTTTTTTTCTACATTGGAATAAGTATTTGTATCAATAAAATTAGAGTTAGGATTAGGAATATTCAATGTATTGGATATTACTAAAGAAGGATTATTTAAAGCATTAAAACCTTCTTCAACATCTTGAGACATCCAACCATTACTTAATAGTTCCTTAGAAATAACTTCCTTGCTTATCCCTTTTTGTAATTGCTCTTTAATAAAATCTAACAATTGTTGATTTACCATAATATATATTATATCAGTTCTAATCCCATTATGGGTAGCACAAAAATACCTTTATAAATAAGGTTAAATATGTGGGGAGGCATATGGGATTTGCACCCATGATAATTCCTCCACAGGGAACTGTGTTACTACTACACTAATGCCTCCATATATTTAATAGTTTCTTTATCGTGGTGTGCTAAAAAATGACAATTATGACAAAGCCAAATTAAGTTTGATAAATTACTATTTTTTCTATTATGATCTAAATGGTGAACTGCCAATACTCTACTATCTTCATTCTTACATAATTTACAAATTTTTGGAACCTTATTTCTCAACATAACACTCTTGTAGGAATTTCTACCATCTTTCCAGTTGGCATGTAATGGTCCAATAAAAACTGAATTACGCCATTTTGTTTGACAAGATTTTGTACAAAAATAATTTTTACTTTTTGAATCACGTAATGCTTTTTTTGTTTTATATACTTCTTTTCCACATGAATGACATTCCACCATTTTGCCAGTCAAACTTCCAAGTCGCATACACTTTTGTGAACAATATTTAGCTTGTCCTATTTTTAAAAAATAAGGTTTGCCATAAAATTCTTTAAAACAAATTTTGCACTTAACTATCGGCATATGTTACATTTTATCAAAGATAAAAACAAATGTAAACTAAATGGTTTGTGGTACTTTTCCACAAACCCTAGTGCTAACCATTACACCATAGGCACCATATGCCATAACCCTAGTGGTAATCAGGGCTATCTTCTTTTATACCAGATTTATGGTTAGAAAGTCTAGCTAATGCATACAATAAACTCGAAAGTCTATTTAGGTATGCCTTAGTGAATTCTCCGACTTCCACCATTCTCTCCTCGGAAACTTCTACCACCCTTCTCTCTGCTCTACGTGAAATCGTGCGAGAGAAATCAAAAAGTGCTGCCAATTTTGTTCCACCAGAAATAAAAAATGATTTTATCGGTGGAAGTTCTTTTTCTATATCATCTATAATTTTTTCAATCTCTTTTATCTTATCTTCTGTTATAGACATCTTAGACCCAGCCACTTCTGCTTGAACAATAAAAAGATTTTTCTGCACATTATGAACAACATCTGAAACGAGAGATCCGTCGGGTATAGTTAATTTTTCTTTATCAGCTTTTACTTTACAAAGACCAAGAAAAGAATTCGTCTCATCTAGTGTTCCGAGAGCTTCTGCAATAGCTGAACTTTTTGAAATTCGCTGATCGCAACCAAATGTTTTTGTTTTTCCATCATCCCCTTTTCTTGTGTATAACATAAAATTTAAATTAAAAAAATAATAACTTAATCTTATCATATTTTATTAAATTAAAAATCCCACTTTCGTGGGATTTTTTAGATTATTCTTTTGAAACTTCTTCTTTCTCTGGAGTTACGTCTTCTTCAAAAACTGTTGATCGTAATTTTCGGCGAACATCTTTAACAGCTTTTGTTCGTACATAGTAGAGTTTTGCTCTTCGTGCTCGTGATTTTTTAACTATTTCAATCTTGTCGATAACTGGAGAAAATAATGGGAAAATTCTTTCTACACCCACACCTGAAGCAACTTTTCGAACTGTAAATGTTGCACCAACTTCTGTTCCGTGTTTTCGAGCAAGCACAATACCTTCAAAAGCCTGCAAGCGGACCTTTCCTTTTTCGTCCAAAATTTTTGACCAAACTCTTAATGTGTCACCAGCATGAAATAGAAGTGCCTTACGAGCCTTTATATCTGTTGGTTCAAATTTAATTTTAATTACTTCCTTTGTTTTTTTCTCAGCCATAATGGGAATACTTTAGCATAAAAATTTTACAAAGGCAAATTTAAAAATTCTTGAGGCAATTTAGATTCTATCTTCATAGTTTCACCTTTTAAATCTTTAAAACTTATAGATTTTGCATGTAGTGCCAAGCGACCAATTTCTTTAATACAGAAACCACCCGCATCGTAAAGCGGATCACAGACAACTGGGTGATTAATAAATTTCATATGCACACGTATCTGATGTGTTCTGCCAGTCTTGGGACGAACTTCAAGAAAAGTAAATTTCAAAAGTTTTATTTTAAATCTATTTAGAACTCTATATTCAGTTATCGCTTCTCGGAGTTCCCCTCTTGCTCCACGGCCAGCAAGTTTTTTTCTAAAATCATTTGGACTTCTTCCAATAGCTTTGTTTACAACTCCACGATCATTTTTCACCCAGCCTGAAACAACTACATTATAAACTTTTTTCACTTCTCTATTTTGAAACTGACTTTTCAAAAACTCATGTGCCTTTTTTGTTTTAGCTAAAAGTAAAACACCAGAAGTATCTTTATCTAAACGATGAACGACTCCAGGTCTTTTTATTTCTTTTTCTTCATAAAACATAGGCTCCCCGACATTTTCCATTTTAGGATAATTTTTCAAAATCCAATCAGTAAGTGTCTTTTCTTTTGTGCGTCCATCTGCGTGCACAGAAATACCAGACGGTTTGTTTATTGCTAATATATCTTTATCTTCATATAAAATTTTTATTTTCATAATTACTTACACTGAGCTAATTAAATTTGTGCCCTCGGTAGGAATCGAACCTACATCAAAGCCTTAGAAGAGCTCTGTTCTATCCATTGAACTACGAGGGCTTCATCGATGTATGGATGTGCGCGGTGTAGGACTCGAACCTACGACCTTCCCGGTGTAAACGGGTTGCTCTACCAACTGAGCTAACCGCGCATTATTATTCAAGGTTTCATTTTAATAAAACCATCTTCCACTATACTAGCAATATAATCGTGTCTTTTCAAGTTTTTCAATTTATATTCAATTTTTCTAGCAACTTTCAAATTTTTGTATTCTTGATAAAAAACCATTTCTAGAACACCCATTCTTCTGGTTGAAATAGTTTGCCCACTTAAATGTTGCCTCATTCTTAGTTCTAGGTTCATCGTACTTCCAATATAGAATCTACCATTTTGATTTTTTAGTATATATACATAAGGCATATAAATTATAGCCGACGCTTTTGGTCGGCTCCCCGACCGCATTAATGCGCGTCGGGGCATTTTTACAGCGATGGGTCAACGACCGGCGAAGGAGAATTAATTATTGCATTTGTTTTTTGTTCTTTTTGAGAAAAAGATTCCAACACCTTATCTATCCTATCTTTCCTGTTTTGACTAGCTTTATCGACATTATTTACCTCAGGA
>JBAXEA010000026.1:0-9554 GCA_037140655.1 bacterium
AAGTTTCAGGACGTGACACTTTGCGACTTTTTGATTCGGTGGAATTTCAATCATTCATTCGAGTTTTGAAAATTATCAATAATCCAAATGACATAATTTTATTTACTGAATCACTTTTTGATCCACTTTCAAATATTGACCCTATTTCTGCGCACAGATTTATCAAAGAACATGATATTAAGAAAATTTTTTTGCTTGATTTGTTGGCCGACGAAAAGCCAAGTCTTTTTGCCGACGAAGATGGAGTTAAAAGTTGGATTAAAAAATTAGTCGGCTGGATTGAACAAATAGAAAATATCAATACGCATGCACTCATTCAAACTATCGGTGATGAATTTTTATTAAATACAGCCAAAAGCCATGAAGAATTGGTGACTCGAGTGGAAGTCATTCGAACACTTATTCATCTAGTGCTTTCGCAAATTGAAAAGAATCCAAAATTAACTTTGAAAGAATTTTTAAATTTTATTGACCGCCTGGAATCATACGATGAAAATATTCCACTGGCTGTTTTTGGTTCCGAAGAGGGTATAAAAGTTTTGACCTTGCATTCATCGAAAGGCTTAGAATTTGATTATGTTTGGATTGCGCATATGGATGAAAAATCTTTGAATTCTGGTAAAAGGCAAGCATTCACACTGCCTGAAAATATCCAAGTGAAAGTAGAGCAAAAAGATGCAGAAGTGATCAAACGTCAGCTGTATGTAGCGATAACGCGTGCAAAGCGTTTCTGTAATATTTCATATGCTATTCATTCGTATACGGGGGGCGATCAAGAGCTTGCCCATATTGTGGCTGATTTACCTGAAGGAGTATTTGAAAAACAAACATTTACCGAAACAGAACAAATGATTTTGAAATATGACCCGAAAGCTTATATCGAAAAAACTGAGATTAAAAAAGATCCAGTAAAATTAGCAGAATTGAAAAAGCTAGTTGCGAAAGAATATGAAGACCGCAATGTTTCAGTGTCGCTTTTGAATAACTTTTTTGAATGTCCTTGGAAATGGTATTTCCGAAATTTATTGCAATTGCCGGAGCCAACGGGGGAGAGTTTGGAGTTCGGAAATGCAGTACATAATTCTATTGATAAAATATTGAAGCTGGGTAAAATGCCAACGAAAAAAGAAGTAGAAAATATTGTGCATGAAGAAGTGTTGAAAAGAAAATATCAGAGTGAGGTGAAATACAAACATGTCGAAAAAGAAGTTTTAGAAATTATTACAGATTGGGTTAAAGATCGTTTGCCAGAGATTGAAAAGAATCATGAGAATGAAAAAAGTATTTCATTTCACGATGATCGTTTTCCACATTTAAATATTTATGGAAAAATAGACTTGATTGAAAGTTTAGATGCACAAAATGTGCGAGTGACTGATTTTAAAACAGGTAGTGTCAAAAAGAGAAATGATATAGAAAAAATGGTGGAGTATCCCTCGACGGTGCTCGGGACAAGTAGCCGAATGAATAATTATTTGCGACAGCTTGCAATGTATTCATATTTGATTCAAGAAAGTCCTAAATGGCGAAAGAGTGTGTCCGAATCTCGTTTGGAATTCCTAGAAGCGAAAAATAAGAATGAAGCGATCTATAGTAAAAAAATATCCAATGAAGAAATTGTCCTTCTGGTAAAAGATATTAAAGATTATGATGAACTTCTCAAAAATGGTGATTGGCTAAATCTGCCATGTAATTACAATCCATATGGCAAAAATACAGAGTGTGAATACTGCAAAAGGGCTGAAATTTATAAATAAAAAACAGTAAATATATTAACATATTTACTGTTTTTTTTACTTTATAATATACATTATTTTGGATAAAGAACATGAGCCTCCATAAAACCTGCACATTTTATTTCATTTGGACCAGAGATAACTAATGCAACTTTATGTATACCTTTTACAATATTAGAGATATCCAAAGTATCAACTTTTACTTTCTTGTTATTATTAGCTAGAAAAGTTGGAGAAGGAAAATCTTCATAGCTTGGTGTCCCGTTCATATCTGAACCCGTGTATACATGTGCATTTACAGGGAATAGTGTGTGGGATTTTGTGCTTGTCATGTACCATTGATTTTTTATGGTGTTAATTTTTTCACCAAACACATCAACAATTGATGTATCAACGGGCGACAAAGGAAGAAACATTATTAAATCTTTATTTAATTCACAGCTTGGTGAATATTCCTTACAGCTGTAATTTTTTGCTGGAGGGTCGCAGGATGTCATTAAAATGACAGCGACAATCTGGATAAAAAGAATTTTTTTCATTGAACATATTTTTTAAAATTTAATCAAATATTACTATATCTATAAATCCTTGTCAAGGATGGCTTTATATTTAATAGCTGACACAAATGTTCTTCTTTTGGATGTATGATAAATAAAAAAAGGTTAGATTAATTAAATTAATTCTAACCTTTCATCTTTTATTAAAAAAGACGATTTGTTTTAAAACATTTTAAAAATCCTCAGACTTTTAAAATATTTGCATATGAAATACTTACATACATTAAAAGTAGAACATATGACTTTTGTTTAATTTTTTCTTTTTTATTTTTTAGATAAAAATATTGTATAACCTTACAAGAACTTCTGTTCACTTTTCATTACTTAGAATTCAGGTCAATGATTATAAATCATTGAGTCAGATTATTTTTCCTCATAGCTACTTAGATGTTTCAGTTCACTATGGTTACCTCCTTGCGGATAATCACTATAAACAATGATTAGGTTGCCCCATTCGGAAATCTATGGATTAAAAGTTGTTTGCACTTACTCATAGCTTATCGCAGCTTGCCACGTCCTTCATCGGTTTTTATCTGATAAAAAAGATTTATTTAAACCCAACATGTTAAAGATCAAAACTTATTTTCATAAGTATTTTTACTATATACCATTTTAAACTTTTGGCAATAAAAATTATTTTAAAATAAATAGATTAAAAGCCATCTGCTATTTCTAGAAGATGGCTTTTGTTTTTTTACTTAATTAATTTTATGTCAGGAATTGCATTTTCATACATTTCACCGAGCTTTATTAAAGCTTTGTAAAAAGAGTAAATGCTACAATGGCTTTTTTCTTTTTTGTAAATTTCCTTGTACCATTTATCGTAAATAAAGTCAGTTTTTTCTCCAGAAGCCTTCCATGATCTTATTGTTCCATTTGTTGTAATAGAAAAAAGAGCAGTATCTTCATTGTCATTTTTGTTTAAAAAATAATTAAGATTAGGTGATACTCTGATGTCAATAAATTCGCCATAACTTTCTTGTGGTTCTGATGCTTCATCTACTGATGGAATGGTGTTTAGAAAATTAATCCATTCATTGATTTTTTCTTTAGCTTTTTCTTTTGAATTTAATCCTTTAAAAAGAATAAAAGCGCCAATTGGTGGTTTTGGAATTTCTTCCTTGCGTAAGAATTTTTTTAAGGCTTTTAGCCAATATTCTCCATTTTCTCCATTTAAATTATCCAGGAGATTGCTTAACGGTCCCTTAACTTGAGAGAGCGTTAAACCAGTGTTTTGTTTTTCCATTTTACAGTGGTTTTTAAATTGTAAAAGAATTTATGAGCTTAGAAATAATGAAATATATAGCTCTTTTTCGTATTTCGTTTAAATTCTATCATATAACTTTAAAAAAGTCAAATTTTAATAAATTTATCCTTTTAAAAAATGGGGTTTTGTGATATATTCTAATTGTTATGACAGATGTTGTTTTTCACAATATTCGTGTTTCTTATGATGAATCTCACGAACGAGTGCGAAATTTTGTGACTTATTTAAAAGATTTAAAACGCAAGGAAGAAATGACAGCTTATTATGATGAAGCACGAGGTCATAGTGATGGTAAGATTCATATTGATGACGGAAAAGGAAATGAATTTACTTTAGTTTGTCGTAGTGGTCATAATTGCGAATTAAGATTAAGAGGAATGTAATAAAAAATTTATGGAACAAGAAATACAAAAAGGAAAAGAGCATCCACTTTCAAAAGTTATAAATGAAGCTGTAAAAATTTTTACTGACTTGGGTTTTGAAGTGGCGACTGGTCCTGAGCTTGAAGATGTATGGCATAACTTCGATGCATTGAATGTTCCAAAAGATCACCCAGCTCGCGACATGCAAGATACTTTTTGGATAAAAGGGGAGGAAGGAAAAGTTTTACGAACACATACTTCATCAGTACAAATTCGTTATATGGAAAATTTTGCAAAATCAGAAAAGAAACCACCATTCGCAATTATTTCTCCTGGAAAATGTTTTCGTAATGAAGCTACTGATGCATATCATGAAATGCAATTTTATCAGATTGAAGGTTTAGTAATTGGTGAAAATATTAGCTTAGCAGATTTAAAAGGAACTTTATCTCACTTTGCTAAAAAAATGCTTGGAGAAGATACGAACTTAAGATTTAGACCAAGTTTCTTTCCATTCACTGAACCATCGATTGAATTTGATTTGAAATATAGAGGAAAGTGGTTGGAGATAGGTGGAGCAGGCATGGTGCATCCTAAAGTATTAGAGAATTGTGGAATTGATTCAAGTAAATATCAAGGTTTCGCTTTTGGTCCAGGACTTGAAAGACTGATGGTTATCAAATACGGCATGCCAGATATCAGACCAGCTTATCAGGGTGATCTAAGATTTAATCAGATATAAAACTATGAAAATATCTTACAATTGGTTACAAGAATATTTTGAAGAAGAATTACCTTTAGCGGAAAAAGTTTCTGAAGGAATTATTTTTCATTCTTTTGAAGTTGAGGAGATGGAAAGAGTCGGTAACGATATAGTTTTCGATGTAAAAGTTCTTCCAGATCGTAATCATGACTGTCTTTCACATTGGGGAGTCGCCAAAGAAGTTGGTGCGATTTTTAATTTAAAATTAAAAAATGAAAAATATAAAACTTTTGAACCAAAAGAGACCAATTTGGAAATAAAAGTTGAAGATGAAAAATGTCTACGATATATGGGTAGAATTGTTCGCAATGTAAAAGTAACAGAAAGTCCAAAATGGTTGAAAGAAAGACTAAATGCTATTGGACAAAAATCTATAAATAATATTGTGGATGCAGCGAATTTCGTAATGTTTGATCTCGGTCAACCTATTCATTGTTTTGATTTAGATAAGTTAGAAAGTTCTAAAATAATAGTTCGAAATGGTAAGGAAGGAGAACATTTGACAACATTAGATAAAAAGGAAATTAATCTAGGTAGTTCAATTTTAGTTATTGCAGATGGTTCGACAGGCTCACCACAAGCGAACGAACCTTTAGCTATTGCTGGAATAAAAGGTGGTACAAAGGCTGAAGTAGATATGAATACAAAAAATATTGTTATTGAAGTTGCAAACTTTAATGCTACGACAACTAGAAAAACTTCAAAGAAAATAAATATTTTAACTGATGCCGTAAAAAGATATGAAAATGAAATAAGTCCTGAATTATGTACAAAAGTGATGGATGATATGACTGATTTGATTTGGGAATTAAATGAAGATGCTGATATCGAAAAGATTATAGATATTTATCCTAAAAAAGCAGAAGTAAGAGTAGTATCTGTTTCAGTAGACTATATAAACAAAAGACTCGGTATGAATTTTCCAAAAGAAGAAATTGAAAGTGTTTGGAAAAGGTTAAATTTTGAATACAAAGAAGAAAATAATGTTTTTGACATTACAGTGCCAGTGTTACGCTTAGATATTACAGGCCCACATGATTTAGTAGAAGAAGTTGTTAGAATTTTAGGTTATGAAAGAATTGAAGAAAAATTACCTATATTGAATTTAACTCCAGAAGTAAATAAAGATTTTTATAAAATTCTTTATGCTCGTAATAAGTTTTTAAACAAAGGATATAGTGAGGTTATGACTTATGCTTTTTGCAATACGGGGGAAGTGGAAGTACTTGCTAGTGCATCTGATAAAAAGTTTTTACGAACAAATCTAACTGATGGATTAAAAGAAAGTTTGAAATTAAATCAGCTGAATGCACCACTTTTGGAAATGAAAGAAATAAATATTTTTGAAATTGGAACAGTTTTCTTCAAAGACAAGGAGGAAATGCATATTGCATATAATGAAAAGAAAAATATTTTAGAAAAAACTCTTGAAGAATTTTTCAATGAGAACATTCCTACAGAAGAGCACGGATATATTTTTACTGAGAAAAATTCTCATGAAGAATTTAAACCATGGTCAATTTATCCTTTCATTGCACGTGATGTGGCTGTTTGGGTTCCTGAAGGGGAAGACTCAAATGTTCTTAAAGAATTGTTAAAAAACAATGGTACAGATTTATTAGTTCGAGAGCCATATATGTTCGATTCCTTTACTAAGGATGGCCGAACTTCCTATGGTTTTCGTCTTGTTTTTCAATCATATGACAAAACTCTCACTGACGACGAGATAAATATCATAATGACTAAAATAAGCCATAAAATAAAGGAAAATTCAAGGTGGGAATTAAGATAAAAAATTAGTTTTTTAGTCTATTTTCTGATATAATATAGTAAGCAAAAATACTATTTTTGCTATTATTTTTTAGGTTAATTTAATTAAAAAATGGCAAAAGAAAAAGAAACAAAAAAAGGCAATGGGCATCATTATGATGCTTCTGATATTTCTGTTCTAGAAGGTCTTGATCCAGTACGTCGTCGTCCGGGTATGTATATCGGTACGACTGGTATCGATGGATTACATCATTTGATTTGGGAAATTTTTGACAACTCACGCGATGAAGCGATGGGAGGTTTTTGTGATAATATCGAGCTTGTTCTTTTGCCTGGTAATCGTATTCGTGTAGCTGATAATGGCCGAGGTATTCCAGTTGATATTCATAAAAAAACAAAAGTCTCTGCACTTGAAACAGTTATGACTACACTTCATGCTGGAGGAAAATTCGGTGGTGAAGGTTACAAAGTTTCTGGAGGTTTGCACGGAGTAGGTGCGTCAGTTGTGAATGCACTTTCTATTTACTGTAAGGCTGAAGTTCATAAAGATGGAGGTAAATACATGCAGGAATATTCCCAGGGAAAGAAAAAAACAGCTGTTAAAAAAGTTGGTTCTTCTAAATTAAATGGAACAATTATTACTTTCGAACCAGACGTAGAAATTTTTAAAGATATTAAATTTGAATGGAATACAGTTGTTAGTCATATTCGTCAGCAAGCATACCTTGTTAAAGGATTGAAAATTGCTATTATCGACGCACGCGAATATGAAGGTAAGATAGATGATTCAGGAATTTTTTATTTTTCAGAGCTTGGATTAGAACTTCCTTCTACTTCATTTTACTTCGAAGGTGGACTTATCTCACTTATCAAATATTACAATAAATTTCAAAAGCCAATTCATTCAAGTATTTTTTATGTTGAAAAAGAATTCGAAGATGTGCAAGTTGAAGTTGCATTGCAGTATGTTGACGATATCGTAGATCGCATTATTCCTTTCGCAAACAATATTTACACAGGTGAAGGCGGAACTCATGTAACCGGTTTTAAAACTGCACTTACTCGAACACTAAATACATACTGTAAAAAGAATGAAATGATGAAAGAATCCGAGGGTGGATTTACTGGTGACGACGTACTTGAAGGATTGACTGCTGTTGTTTCAGTTAAGCTTCGCGAAATACAATTTGAAGGACAGACGAAAGCAAAGCTTGGTTCTGTGGAGGCTCAGAGTGCTGTCGGTGCTGTGTTCGGTGAAGCATTTGCTGCATTCCTAGAAGAGAACCCAGATGAAGCAAAAGCTATGATTAATAAGTCAATTTTGGCTTTGAGAGCACGTAAAGCAGCTAAAGCAGCAAAAGATTCAGTATTACGAAAAGGTGCCTTAGAAGGAATGACACTTCCAGGAAAGCTTGCTGATTGTCAGACAAAAAATGCTAGTGAATCAGAACTATTCTTGGTAGAGGGAGACTCTGCGGGAGGTTCAGCAAAACAAGGACGTGACCGACGTACACAAGCTATCTTGCCACTTCGTGGAAAGATCTTAAACGTAGAACGTGCTCGTATTGATAAAATGCTTGCTTCAAAAGAAGTGAAGTCTTTGATCATTGCGATGGGAACTTCTATCGGTGATACGTTTGATATTGAAAAAATGCGTTATCATAAAATAATTATTGCTACAGATGCCGACGTTGACGGTGCACACATCCGTACACTTCTACTGACACTATTTTATAGATATTTTAAACAAGTTATCGAAGCAGGATATATTTATATTGCACAACCACCACTTTACAAAATAAAAAAGGGTAAAGAAGTTAGTTATGCATATTCTGATGAAGAAAAAATAAAAATCATTGGTGGTAAAAGTGGTGATGTGAGTGAAATACAAGAAGTAGAAGAAGGGGAAGAGACAGAAGAAGGTGCTGAAGAAAAAGAAGAAGAAACAAAAAAGAAAGCAAATAAAATTCATATTCAACGCTACAAAGGTCTCGGAGAAATGAATCCAGAAGAACTTTGGGAAACTACTATGGATCCAGAACACAGAGTGATAAAGAAAGTAAACATAGAAGATGCAGAAGATGCCAATAAAGTTTTTGATATTTTAATGGGCTCTGAAGTTCCACCTCGAAAATCATTCATTCAATCAAATGCAAAATTAGCAGAAATTGATATCTAGTTTATGACTCACGATGAAAAACCAGAAAATTTTAAACCAGACTTAGAAGTTGTGGGTTGTTTAGTGGAGTGTGGTGGAAAAATTATTTTAATTCACAGGCAAAATAATAAATTAGAAGGTAATAAATGGGGCATTCCTGCGGGGAAAATAGACAAAACTGATTTAAATATTAAAGAAGCCATGGCAAGAGAATTAAGAGAGGAAACAGGAATTATTGCAAAAGAAGAAGATTTAATTTTTTATAAAACTTTTTGCGTGTCTCATTTGGGATATAATTTTTATTACCACTATTTTAATTTAAAGTTAACAAAGGTGCCAGATATAGTTCTGTCAAAAGATGAACATAAAGCTTTTGTATGGGTTACACCAAATGAGGCTTTAAATATGGATCTGATTCTAGATGAAGATCATTGTATGAAAAATTTTTACGGGATTAAATAAATTATTAAAAGTGGTATAATTAATTTAGTATTTTTATTAATTAAATTTAATATTTATGGAAAATCAAAATGAAGTTAGTTCTGTTTCAGTAGAAGAAGTTAAACCTTTTAAGTATTCCTCCCTTGTTTATACTTTATCAATATTGGAAATGTTATTTTTATTGCCAATTCTTTTAGGTTTTAATTTTGGTTCAGATTTAAATGTACTTTTGAAATCAATAATTTTTACAATATTTGTTATTAACATTGGAGTCTTTTTTGCAAAAGATCGTGTTAAATATAATATTCTTTCTTTCATAATTATTGCTATGTTTGTGTTATCATTAATCGCTATTTTGAGTACTTTTTTTATTGTTGGTGGTGCTCTGAGTAATGGATAAAATATTTATGTTTAAAAAAACACCAGATGTCTGGTGTTTTTTTAATTTGGTTTATTTTTTATCTTCTATTTCCTTTTTTACTTTTTCTAGAAAATCTTTG
>JBAXEA010000027.1:0-9431 GCA_037140655.1 bacterium
TTAGGTAATCCTGTAGCTTCTACCATACCGTCGATAGATAAATAAGAAAGCGTCGTAGCTCCTAAAAATTCACATATTTCTTTATTGGTTTTATTAAATGCCACAAGTTTTGACTGATTCGGTGTATCAATACCATAAAAATCTGGAAATTTAACCGGCGCAGAACTAACCATAAAATGCACTTCTTTCGCTCCTGCTTCGAAAAGCATTTTTACAATCTGCCTAGAAGTAGTTCCACGAACAACAGAATCATCCATTATGCCAACCTTTTTATCTTTTACGATGCTTCTCAATACTGATATTTTCATTTTTACTTTTTGTTCACGACTCTTTTGTGATGGTTCTATAAATGTACGATGAATATATCTGCTTTTATTTAAAGCCATTTCAAAAGGAACTTTGGCTACTTGAGAATACCCAATAGCTGCTGGAAGTGCCGTCTCAGGAACTGGAATAATAACATCCACTTTTATATTTGGATTCTCTTTATATAAAATTTTTCCAAAGTTTTTTCGTACTTGATAAACAGATCTATCTAATATTATGCAATCAGGCCTGGAAAAATATACAAATTCAAAAATATCAAATTTTGGATCTGCTTTGTCTAGAATTTTACTTTTAATACCATTTTTAGAAACGATAATCATTTCGCCAGGAAGAACCTCTCGAAAGAGTTCTGCACCCACTGTTCGCAGTGCACAAGTCTCAGAAGCAATAACAACTTCTTTTCCCTTCTTTCCGATAACTAATGGACGTATTCCTCTAGGATCACGAAATGCAACCAATTCTGAAGTTGAAAGTGCCACACAAGAAAATGCTCCAGTAAAAAGTGGATAAGCTTCACTGACTGCTTCTGGTAATGACATTCCTTTTTTCATGTACACACCAATTGCTTTTGCCATCAGTTCTGAGTCAGAATTATCCTTGGTGGAAATTTTATTTTTTTTAAGAAAAGAAATCAAGGCTTCCACGCTTGGCAAATTGCCATTATGAGCAAATGCAATTTTATTATTTATACATACTGGCTGAGCATGCTTTGAATCAGTTCCATGAGAAGTAGAATACCTATTGTGCCCTATCGCAGAACTTCCTTTTAATTTATCAATTATTTTTTCATTAAAAATATGAGAAACTAGGCCTGCACCTTTGTGTGAAAATAATTTTTTGCCATCAGTTGAAACTATACCTGATTGCTCTTGACCTCTGTGTTGCAAGGCAAACAAACCAAAGAAAGTTTGCCTGGCTGCATTTCCTTCCTTCTCTCCATAAATACCAAAAACCGCACATTTCTCATTTAAGTTGTTCATTTAAATAAAATAGTTTAATTAAAAATAATTTCTTGACGAACAATAACAATATTTATACTAATATAATATATTAATAAATATTTAAAACAAAGTTGACAAAATTATAAATAATGATATTATACTGATAAAGTATAGTCCTTTTACAAAGAAGTTTAATTATCTTATTGCGCGAAATGCCCTGCCCTTTACTATTTGAAGGATAGAGCATTTCACGTAATAATTCAATAAAAATTAAATTTTAAAGCAATGTTAATAAAATTAGAAAATGGTGACTTTAGAGACACCGAATTAAAACAAGGTGACATATTGGTTGTTAATGAGCAAGAAGGAACTCTTCAAATCAAAAGGTTGATATCAAAAAAGTATGAAAATCTTTATTTTATGCAAATGTGGACTGATGGATTAGGAAATAATAAAAAAATAAAAACTTATGAAAAACCATCTTATCCCCATAAAAACAAAATTTATCATAATGAATTTAGACTTCAAGATAATTTTGCAATCAAAAACTTATTTTTTTTAATTTTAAATTCAACAAATTTAACAGCAAACCTATGTATCGGTTCACAAAATGAGAATGAACATTGGTGGCAACTATCAGAAAAAAAATAAAAATAAATTAACATATTAAAATAATACCCGCGTAAAAAACGGGTATTTTTATTTTCTGCCAAAAATTAATTTAAATATTGAAATTATTATTATAAGGAATAATTGAAAAATAATATTTATTAAAATCAAGGCTATAGCTAACAAACCTAAATGAACAAAAAGTGGCCATGGTACAAATACCAATAGTAGTATTAAAAACCACACATTTTTAAGATCTTGCCATGACGGACCGATCATAGCTCCCATATTTAGGAAGAAAAATATAGTTAATAAATTTCTCCAATCAGACAAATTAATTTGTTTTATGAAACTTAAAAAATCAGATAAAAAATAATTCCAATCAGAAAATGATGGCATCACATAATAATCAATAAAAAAATATTTATTCACAAAAAATAAAACGGTCAGACCACCAAATATAGGAGCAATAGAAATAAATAAATTTCCCAATATTGGCAATTTTGAATTTGAATAAGTGACATGGGGCTGACGCGTAAATACTTTATATTCACTAATTTTTGCACCAGTAGCTAAACACAAAAGAGCATGAGAAGTCTCATGAACAAATGCTCCAAAATAATAAAGTAAATAATTTATCTTATAATTCAAAAAACGCCAATTAAGCCAATTGCTGGCATAACCGAGAGCACTAATAGCTATTATTACAATACCAATAGTAGCTTCTTTCATTTTGTTTAGATTTATTTCTTTTTATTAATACAAGCTTTGATGAATGTAGAAAATAGTGGATGTGGATTAAGTGGATGAGCCAAGAATTCAGGATGGAATTGTGAACCCAAGAAGAATGGGTGCTTATCTTTTGGAAGCTCAGCTATTTCCATCAAATGTCCATCTGGAGATGTACCTGAAAATACTAAGCCTTTATCTTCAATTTGTTTAATATAATTTGGATTAACTTCATATCGATGTCTATGTCTTTCGATAATTTCTTTCTGTCCATATGATTTCTGTGCTATAGTTCCATTTTTCAAAATTGCTTTATAGCCTCCCAAACGCATACTGCCACCGTATAAATTATTTTCCAATAATTCTTTTTGAGATTCCATAATGTCTATAACTAAATTTTTTGAATTTGGATTTACTTCTCTGGTATTTGCATCTTTTAAGCCTAAGACATTCCTAGCATACTCTATAACCATCATTTGCATACCATAGCACAAGCCTAAATATGGAATTTTATTTTCTCGAGCAAATTTAACAGAAGATATAAGACCTTCTACTCCGCGAGTACCGAAACCTCCAGGAACAACGATACCATCGTAATCTTTAAGATCTTTTAATTTCTTTGGATCTTTCTCAAAATCTTCTGAATTTACCCAAGAAATTTTAGCTTTTTTATTTTGTGCGTAAGCAGAATATTTTATGGCTTCGATTACAGACAAATATGAATCAGATAAAATAAAATCTCCTGTAGCAAAATATTTTCCTACCATTGCTATCTTTAAGATATCTTTACTGTTGTGTGCATGACTAGCAAATTTTTTCCATTTCTTCCAAGCCTCATCATCTGCTTTTTTACAACTAGCACTCAAAACTTCGCAAAGTTTGTCAGAGAATTTTTCTTTTTCAAAATTTAATGGAATATCATATACACTATCTACATCTGGTGCTGAAATAATACGATCTGAAAGTATATTACAAAACATTGAAATCTTTTCTTTTCTTTTATCATCAAGGCTTGTAGCACCACGAGCAATCAAAAAGTCTGGTTGAATACCTGAAGCATTCAATGTACGAACTGCACTTTGAGTTGGTTTTGTTTTCATTTCACCTATTGTTGAAGGTGTAGGTAAATAAGAAACCATCACAAAAATGACATCCTTAGGAAATTCTATTTTCATCATTCTGGCAGCTTCCAAGAAAAGCATATTTTGGTATTCACCAACTGTACCACCGACTTCAATAAGGACAACATCTGCATTTGCTTTTTTACCTGCTTCTTTTATACGATGAATAACTTCAAGTGGTATATGAGGAACAACTTCCACACATTTACCTTTGTATTCTAGATTGCGTTCTCTTTCGATAACTTTCTGATACACACGTCCTGTCGTCATGTAATTTATACGAGTAAGTTCTATGTCGAGAAATCTTTCATAATTTCCCATATCCTGATCTGTTTCATCTCCATCCTTTAAAACAAAAACTTCCCCGTGTTCTGTGGGGTTCATAGTGCCTGCGTCAACATTAATATAAGGATCGATTTTTATAGCGGTAACATTAAGTCCGCGATTCTTTAAAATAAGTCCAATTGAAGAACTTGTAATACCCTTTCCTACTCCTGAAATAACACCTCCCACTACAAAAATGTATTTTGTTTCTTTTTTATCCATCTCGTACTAATTATATTAATTAATAATCAAACCCCGCATTTTATGCGGGATAAATAAATTTTAAATTATTGATCTAAATATTTTCTAATTGCAAGGAAACTTGAAACCATTCCTAAGAATATACCGGATAATAAAATTATTATAAAAATTTGGAAAATATTTGATACGAAATAATTATATACATTCAATCCTAAAAATCCAGTCATATTGTGCCCAAGCCATGCTGTCGCTGGCCAAAACAAGATCAATGTAATGATAGATGCAATAATTCCATAGATAGCACCTTCTATCATAAATGGACCGCGAACACGCATTTTCGATGCTCCTACTAAACGCATCACGCCTATTTCATCTTTAGAAATAAAGATTGCTAATTTTATAGTATTGAAAGTTATGATTATGGAAATTGCTATTAGAATAAGAGTTAAAATAAAACCGAATCTTTGAGCTCCAGCAATCATGGCATTTAACCTATCTATCACAACTTTATTTTGATTATAGTTTACTTTATCTATTATTGAAGATGAATCAAGAGCAAGAGCATTGTCTGATTTCAAAAAATTCGCAATAGTCTCATATTGAGAAACTTCTTTTGCTTTAATATTTAAATATGCACCAAGTGGATTTGAACCTATTTCATCCAATGCTTGAATAGTAGGATAATCACTTGAATGACGATCACGGAAAAGTTTTAATGCATCCTTATCGCTAGTATATGTGACAGTTGAAACTTCTGGTAATTTTTCAATTGAATCTTTCAGAGCTAATATTTTTTCTTCTGGTGCTCCAACAGTAAAATAAATAGTTACATCCACTTTGTTTTTTATTTGATCAAGTGAAAAATGCAATACTGCTTGAAGCAAGATTATCATCGTTATCACAGAAAGTGTAATAGTAACAACCAAAACAGAAGCCCAGGAAATCAATCCGCTTCTTTTAAAATTTAAAAACCCAGCATTTACAATTCTTCTAAATTTAGTCATTTATGTTAATTATATACTATATTTACCTTCCTTGTCATCCCTTACAATTTTACCTTTTTCCATCGTAATCACCCTTTTTCCAATGGATTCAATTATGCCACGGTTATGTGTAGTCAATATAACAGTCGTACCAAGGTCATTGATTTTCTTAAGTATTTGTATGATTTCATAAGTATTTACAGGATCTAGATTTCCCGTAGGCTCGTCAGCAATAATGACTTCTGGTTGATTTATGATTGCGCGAGCGATAGAAAGTCTTTGCTGCTCTCCGCCTGACATCTGACTAGGAAAATGATGCATTTTGTCTAACAAATCAACAAGCTCAAGAACATGAGGAACATCACTAGCTATCTCTTCATTGCTCTTCCCTGCTGCTTCCATAGCAAAAGCTATATTTTCATACGCAGTTTTATTTGAAAGTAATTTAAAATCTTGAAACACGACACCAATACGACGTCGAAGTTTGGTTAATTCTGTGCTTGTTAATTTATGAATGTCTAAAGACTCAAAAAAGACTGTTCCATCAGTTGGAGCGTCTTCAGCAAATATCATTTTTACTAATGTCGTTTTACCTGCACCAGAATGACCAACTACAGACACAAACTCTCCGGCAGTTACAGTAAGGGTTACATCCTCGAGCGCTTTTGAATCAATATTGTAAACTTTTGAAACATTATTAAAGTAAATCACCTATCTATCTTATCACATAAACGCATGTCTTCAAAGATACAAAAGAAATCTTTTATGGATTTCATAATAAAAATTACTGTTTGACAAGGTAGTAAAACGTAGTAATATAAAAATTAAATAACAAGGGAGGAAAAATGTTTGTTCTTTTACAATGGTTAGGTGGTTTTATTGCAATGTTTGCAAACCGAAAGATGTACCATGTCATAAAAAATGACGAAAAACATCAAAATTTCACAAGCTGGAGTCTCTGGTTTGTTTTTGACACGATTGTTGCAATTTCAACAATAAATGCAGATGGAAATTGGATATTGTCTTTAGTATATTCAATTAGTAGTCTTGCAGTTATTTTTATGATTGCTAGAAAAGATGGATTTCAAATCCATCTAATGGAAATCATTACAATGATAGTAATAATCTTCATTTCAGTTATGTTATGGATATTTACTAACAATGTGAAAACTATTATTGTTTGTACTATTGCTATCGCAATATCAAGTATTCCTCAGATAAAGAACACTTGGCAAAAACCAAACGAAACTCCAACGGTTATATATATCTACTTTGCATTTGCCGAGCTCTTGTCTTTTTTAGGTGGAGAAAGTTGGCAGATAAAAGACAAGTTTTATCCAGGTGTAGAATTTGTACTTTGTTTATTTATTATATTACTTTCAGTTCGAAAAGTAAGAAAATAAACGAAAATATTTTAAAAAACAAAAAGCTGGTTGTATACAATCAGCTTTTTTATTTTATAATTTTTCTTCTGCTTCGATAAATAAATCAATTTTTCCTTCCTCTAGTACTGCTGACACATCTGAAGTCTCAGCCCCTGTCCTATGGTCTTTTACCATTTTATATGGATGCAATACATAAGAACGAATCTGACTCCCCCATTCTATGTCTGTACCTTTGCTCGTTTTCATACTTTCTTCAATACTCTTTTTTTCTTCTTCTGCCTTCTTGAAAATTTTTGAACAAAGAACAGAAAAAGCTCTTTCACGATTTTGCTCTTGAGATCTTTCTCCTCGAGCACTTACAGCAATATTTGTCGGAATATGAACTATACGTACTGCTGTCTCTCTTTTATTTACATTCTGTCCTCCAGGACCACCTGCTCTTGAAAATTCTATTTTTAAATCAGACTCTGGAATCACAAAATCTTTTTCTTCTAATTTTGAAAATTTTGGTAGGACTTCAACTAATGAAAAAGACGTATGCCTTAATTTTTTTGCATTAAATGGAGAAACACGAACAAGTCTGTGAACACCACCTTCGTTTTTTAATTTTCCATAAGGCCCCACTCGTCCTGAGCTTGTCGAAGGATTACCTTCAACTTCAAAAGAAACATTACGGTACCCACCGTGATCATTTTTATGCTCATGAATAAATGAAATTCCCCAATTCATACGATCGATGTATTTCATATACATATCGAGCAGCATTTTGGAAAAATCTTCTGCATCATCCCCTCCTGCACCAGAAATAATCGTAACTATAGCATTTCCTTTGTCAT
This sequence comes from bacterium, assembly GCA_037140655.1. Lineage (GTDB taxonomy): Bacteria > Patescibacteriota > Minisyncoccia > Phycocordibacterales > UBA9973 > UBA9973. The sequence continues at coordinate 7,457 of JBAXEA010000027.1, forward strand.
GCTTTCCGAAACCTTCCTTTTTATCTTTAAGTTCAGCCAGTTCTTTTATTACAGTCTGTGCTTTATTTTTATCAGCCCAAAAATCTGGAAGAACCATCTGTTCTTCTAATTCTTTTATTTTTTTATTTATTTCATTTGTATCCAAAATCATAATACTATTATATCAAATTACATTTTCTTTATTTCAGGAAATAAATGAGAAGGCAAAACTTCAAAATAATCATCAATATATGGAAACATGGTATCACAAGCAATTATCGAACACACAACTTCTCCATCTTCATTTCTAAAATCTTTTAACATCTTCTTCATTTTTAATTCCTCTATCTTTTTAATTAATGCGGAAAGTTGCATACCAGTAGATGGTCCAACAAAAAGACCAAGACGGATCAGATCTAGGCTGTATCTATAAGACTCTGTCATATTAATAGCTAAAACTTCATCAGTGACGCCTTCCCATGGAATTCCTAATTTGTGAATCATGGCTTCCCCTCTTGGACCAGGTACCGATGAACCTTTTTGTATTGCCACACCTAAAATATAAATCTTTTTATTTTTCTTTTTTAAAAAAGTTCCTGAACCAAATATCGTTCCACCTGTACCTATACTTGAAACGAAAATACTTAACTTTTTTCCAAATTGTGACCAAATTTCTTTTCCAATATATTGTTCTGAAGCTTTTTGATTTGCTTCATTTACATATTGGTTTAAATTATACCAACCAGCTTTTTTACCGAGCATCTTTGCATCATGTATACCACCTTCATTACCAAATACATCAGGAGAAGCTGGACCATTTGAAATTAAAAGATTTGTACCGACAAGTTGTAATAAGTTTTTTTTATGCGATGGAACATCAGGAGTAATAATTGCATGTACATTTTTTATTCCAAAATATTGCGCTAAAATAGAAAGCGACAAAACAGTATTTCCTGAAGAATATTCAACTAAGTTTTCGATCTTCTTTAAATCTTTCTTTGGAATATTTGCCAACATATTATAAGCAGGTAAATATTTAATATTAAAAAGCGGAACAAACTGAACCATCTTTACATATATACGAACTTTATCCTTTTTAAAAGGATTAATCGATGAAGGTAATTCAACCATAGGCGCAAAACCAACTCCTTCTGGTCTTAAAAATGAATGCACTGCGTCTTCCCCATTGTAAATTTTTTTATTCTTTAACATATATCATTCCACTAAAAACATTAGTTGCTTTACCTTTCATAATAATTTCCTCATTTTCATTTTTTGTAATAAATAATTCCCCACCAGGTAGTTCTACTATAATATCTTTTTTGGAATCTTCCTGTTTTTTAATTATTGAGTAGATTGCACAAGCTCCAGTACCACAAGCTAATGTCTCACCACAACCACGCTCCCAAACTAATGCTTTGTATTTATCATCATCTTTTTTCTCAACTAATTCAAAATTTATTTTATTCGGAAAATTTATATCGTTCTCAATCAAAGGACCGATAACTTTCAAATCAAATTTACTTATATCGTCTACAAATGCAACAGCATGAGGATTACCCACAGAAACAAAATCTAATTCTAAATTTTGTAAATTTATTTTATGATCAGGAAAATCAATATGAGAAAAAACTGGCTTCCCCATATTTACTGAAAAAGTATCATCATTCTCATATTTAACTTCCTTCAAACCTGCACGAGTATCGATTTTAAAAACTAATGCTGATTTTAAATAATAGTCTTTTAGAAAACGAGCTACGCAACGTATACCATTGCCGCACATTTCAGCTTGTGTTCCATCAGAATTATAATAATTCATAAAACAATCAACATCATCAACTTTTTCAACCAATATCAAACCATCTGCTCCAATACCAAAATGTCTGTCACAAATAAAAGAAATTTGTTCCTTGGATAATTTTATCTTTCCATTGAAATTATCAATGACAACAAAGTCATTCCCTAACCCATGCATTTTTGTAAATCCAATATTCAT
>JBAXEA010000028.1:0-9398 GCA_037140655.1 bacterium
AATCATAAATTGTAATATTTTTTTCATATCTTAAGGCGACTGATTCTTCAATTACTGAATTTTTGGTGAGAGCATTAGAACTCGGGTTTATAGGTGGCGTAGGATTATTTTTTATTGTAAAATAAATTCAATTTCATTTAGTAAAAGAAATGAGATTAAAAAAATAATTAAAGACATTTCAGAAGGTAATAGTTCAAAAAAAATAGATTTAATGGACGCTACTTTTATTATTCCAACAAGCCTTGACTCAAATGACAGAAAAGAAAATCTAGATTATGTAATCAAATATATTGAATCATTTTTTAATACAAATATAATTGTTGGCGAAGAAGGAGAAAAAAGGAATTTTGAATATGTCAGCAATAATGCAGGCTATGTATTTTTATTGAATAAAAATGGTCTTTTTCATAAAACTAAGATATTGAATAATTTAATTAAATTAGCAAATACTAAAATAATCATTAGTTATGATGCGGATGTATTAGCTAATCCATTACACATTTTCTATTCAGTTTTACTTTTAAGAAAAAACAAAGCTGATGTTGTTTATCCATACAATGGAGATGTTGTTGATGCTGACAAAAAACAAAAAGAGAAAATTTTTTCAAAGATGAATATATTTTTACATAATAAAAAATATCATTACGACAGAAGTAGATGTTTTGGTGGTGTATGTATTGCGAATAAGGATACATTTATAGATATAGGTATGGAAAATGAAAATTTTATTTCTTGGGGTGTCGAGGATGAAGAAAGAAATATTCGTTTTGAAAAATTTAGTTATAGGATAAACCGTACACCATCTGTGTTAATTCATTTGTATCACACAAGGACTATTAATAGTACAAATAATCATAGCAATTACAAGAGTAACTCGACAGAATATGAAAAAATTAATTTAATGAATCGTGAAGAATTAAAACAATACGTTAAAAGTTGGCCTTGGTTAAAAAATGTTAAATAAATTGAAACAAAAAATTGAAACAAAGCGTGAATCAAAAAACTTTCTTTTGAAAGCTATATTTAAGATAAAAGATTTTATTTGGTTTTTGTATTGGTTTTTAATTTATTTTCTATCAAGTTTGAAATATATAAAGATAATAAATAAAAGGAAGAAAGTAAAAGAAAAAATTAAAGTCCTGTATATAAGTGATCATCCTCATGGATCTATAACACATTTAGCTAATATTTGGCTTGGAAATAATTCAAACATTGATTATGAGATTCATTATTCAAATGAGCAAAAAATAGATAGAAAAAAATTCAAAAAATATGACCTAGTGTTTTTCGGACATTTGTCCAAGTACTTATATGACATACATCATTTATATGATTTAAACAAAAGTATAATTACAATTCACGACAAAGAAGAATTGTTAATTTTGTCTGATCCTAAGGCTAATTTTTACGAGAAGAAATTATTTCTATATTTGTTAAAAAGAATAAAAAATCTAATAGTTGTGTCAAAAGAAATGCATGATATTTTAAAGAAATATGAAATTGATTCATTCTTAATTCCAACAATGGGTAGGTTTCCATTTATAGATAAAAATAAAATTGTTACAAATAAATGTGGTGTTTGTTCTGTGTGTAGTGAAAGTTGGAGAAAAAATCCAGATTTATTATTAGAATTGAAAGAATATTTAAAAGATCAAATTAATTTTAATCTAAAGATAGGATTAAAAATAGTTAATGATGATGAATATTTAAAAATTATCGACGAAAATGAAATTTATATTTGTACATCGTTTATTGAAGGTGGACCGTTACCAGCAATCGAGGCTATGGGTAGAGGTTTGGTTATTCTTTCGACACCCGTTGGTCAAATGCCCGAATTAATTATAAATGGTGAAAATGGTTTTATCTGCAATACAAAAGAAGATTTCATTGAAAAAATAAATTTATTAAATTCTGATTTAGTTCTATTGCAAAAAATGAGATTAAAAAGTAGAGAAATGATTGAAAAAAATAGAAACATAAATGAAATAAAAAAGAGAGTATCAGATTTTATTGTCGAATGTTATTTACGATCATAAATTATTAATGCTAAAATCATTTTATGATAGATAAGAAAATTGCAGTATTCCATAATTTTATGGACAATATAGGAGGAGCAGAAATTGTGGCTTTAACTATGGCAAGAGAGTTAAATGCTGACATTTATACTACAAATATAGATACTGATAAAATAAATAAAATGGGATTTGGTGATTTATTGCCAAGAATATATTCTATCGGAAAGATTCCAATTAAAGCACCGTTTCGGCAACAATTAGCTTTTTTAAAATTTAGAAAACTGAATCTAAAAAAGAAATATGATTTTTATATAATTGCTGGAGATTGGGCAATGTCAGGTGCCGTAAATAATCATCCAAATATGTGGTATGCACATTCGCCATTAAATGAACTTTGGGAATTTAAAGATTATGTAAAAAAAGAAATGCTCGTATGGTGGCAGAGATCTGTTTATGATATTTGGGCTTGGATCAATCGCTTACTTAGTTTAAGTTATTCAAAATATGTGGATATTTGGGTAGCTAATTCAGATAATACAAAAAACCGTATTAAAAAATATTATAAAAAGAATGCGGAAATTATATATCCACCAATTGATATAAAAAAATTTAAATATGAAATATCAAAAAATTATTGGCTTTCTGTAAATCGGATTGTTAAGCACAAAAGAATCGAATTGCAAATGAAGGCTTTTACTAAATTACCGAATGAAAAACTAATCATAGTTGGCAGTTATGAAAAAGGAGCAGGTCAGTTTGAGTCATACAAAAAGTATATAGAAGAAATAAAACCAAGTAATGTGCAGATTATTAATTGGGCGGAAGACAAGGAAGTGAAAAACTTATATTCCTATTGTAAGGGTTTTATTGCTACAACACGCGATGAAGATTTTGGAATGAATGTTGTTGAGGCAATGGCTTGCAGTAAACCAGTCATAGCTCCGAACGAGGGTGGCTATAAAGAATCTATTTTAAATAATATGACAGGTATATTGATTGATGATATCGATGAAAATAAAATTATTGAAGCAATAAATGAAATAAATAAAAATCCTGAAAAATACAAAGAAGCTTGTAAAAAAAGAGCTGAAGATTTTAGTACTGAAATTTTCACAAATAAAATAATTGACGAAGTTAACAAATATCTTGTAAAATAAGCCTTTTTTAATATCAAATGTTGCATCTCGGGCTTATTTATCTTATAATGAGCGAAAGCCATTTGGCTTTTATTTTTATGGAGCAAAATAAGGATATTTCCAATAAAGATGGTGTTTGGTGGAAACCTATTATGTTTTTTTATGTTAGAGCCACATCATGGATTGCTATTCCTTTAATTATTGCTGTTTTGGCAGGAAATTATGTAAGTTCTACGATAGGTAGTCAAACATTATTTTTTGCAATAGTTATGGCTGGTTTCGGTATTACTTGTTTTGGAATTTACAGAGAAATCAGAAAATACAAAAAAGATTTAGAAAAAGAAAATAAATAATTATATAAATGGAAAATAATACCCAAATTACAACGACAGAACAGGTTAGTCACGAAGTGACTATTTATGCTGAGCCAATATTTCACATTGGAAGTTTCCAGGTCACAAATTCACTTATCACTTCATGGCTAGCTGTCGTTATCGTTTTCTTTCTTTCTTTAGCTATACGATTAAATTTAAAAAAAATACCAGGCAAGCTTCAACATGTTTTTGAAATAGTTTTAGGTGGAGCTTTGTCTTTGATTGATCAAATTACAAATGATAGAAAAATTTCTAAAAAGATTTTTCCGATAGTATTTTCTTTGTTTGTATTTATTTTAATAAATAATTGGCTTGGGTTATTGCCAGTTCTTGGTTCTATAGGTTTTATTGCAAAAGAAGGTGCACATAGTGCCTTTGTTCCACTTTTCCGTTCTGGTACAGCAGATATAAATACGACATTGGCTCTAAGTATAATGATAGTCCTTGCCTCAAATTTCTTCGGTATGGTGGTGATTGGTGTTTGGAAAACTTTCAATAAATATATTAATATACAAGGACTTGCACAAATGTTTGTGAAAGTAAGAAAAGATCCTTCAGTTTTGATTATAGCACCCATAAATTTCTTCGTTGGAGTTTTGGAACTTCTTGGAGAGGTGGCTAAGATTGCATCACTTTCTTTCCGATTATTCGGTAACGTATTTGCAGGAGAAGTTTTACTAGCTTCAATGTCTGCAATTTTTGCTTACTTAGTGCCAGGACCATTTCTTTTCCTTGAAGTATTTGTCGGTTTAATTCAAGCATTGATATTTAGTTTACTTGCGACAGTTTACTTTACGATAGCTTCACAGGATCACAGCGAACATGAACACGAAGAAGAACATCACCACGAAGGTGAATTAGCAAAGGTTTAAAATTATTAAAAGTTAGTCGAAAAATTATTAGTTAATTATAAATAATCTCCCGAAAGGGAAAAATAAAATTATGGAAAATCAAGTAGCAGGAGTAGTTAGTAATGTAGTAAATTTAGTTCCTTTAGCAAAGGCTCTAGCAATCGGTCTTACAGGTATCGGTGCAGCTTTCGGTATTGGAATGGTTGGTTCAAAAGCTATGGAATCTATCGGTAGAAATCCAGAAGCTGCAGGAAAAATCCTTGTGCCAATGTTGATCGTTTCTGCTTTCGCTGAAGCTGTCGCAATTTACGGATTGGTTATCGCTTTCTCAATCAAATAATATATTAAATAAATATGAATGAATTAATTCAAACATTTCATATAGATTGGCAATTAATGCTAGCACAGATCGTGAACTTCGGTTTGGTTTTTTTCGTTCTTTATAAGCTTGCAGCTAAACCGCTTAGCAACTTAATAAAAGAAAGAACAGAAGAAATTGAAACAGGTTTAGAAAATGCAAAAAAAGCTGAAAGTGAGCTTGCAAATGCTAATCTTAAAAAAGATGAAATCATTCATGAAGCTAAAAACGATGCAAAGAAAATAATCGTTGGCGGTCAATTGGATGGAAAGGAAATAGTCAAAGAAGCAAAAGAAGAAGCAAATAAGGAAAAAGAAGCAATAATGAAACAAGCCAAGATTGATGCTGAGAAAGTCAGACTTGAATCTGAAGCAAATGTTCGCAAGGAAGCTTCTGCTTTAGTTGTAGAAGGAGTAAAGAAAATTATGGAAGGATATGTGGCAAAAGGTCAAGGTGAAGAAATTATCAAAGGAATGTTGGCTAATAAATAATTATGATTAAATCAAAACAACTTGCGCAAGCACTTTTTGAACTTTCAAATGAAAAGATGGAAAATCTTGATGCTAAGTTTTTTGATTTTATTCAAAAGAGAAATTTACAGGCACAGCTACCATCGATTCTTTTTCATTTAGAAAAAATTAATCAATTTGATCAAGAAAAAAGAGGTATTCAGATAGAGACGGCTCATGCCATCAGTGATATTACAGCTAAACAAATTAAAACATTCTTGAAAGCTGATCAATTGCCAGAAGTTAAAAAGATTAAAAAAGAATTAGTAGCAGGATTTCGAGCAAAATATAATGGAATCATATATGATGCAAGTATCCAAACAGGTCTTAAAAAATTAGAAGAAAAAATTATAAATTAAATTATCCCGGTAGTAAAGCAGAGCTTACTACGGGACAGGTAAAATTATGAGCGCAAATACAACAATAGAAAATTTAAAAAAGAGAATAGCAGATTTTAAAGGAGGGGCTGAAGTATATGAATATGGTACTGTCATGAGTATATCAGACGGTATTGCGAAAGTTTCCGGCTTGGCAAAATGTCAGTCATCAGAAATGGTTTCTTTTGAATCTGGTGCTGTTGGACTTGCGCTCAACCTTGAAGAAGACTCTGTTGGTATTATTGTGCTCGGAGATTTTTCTAAAATCAAAGAAGGAGAGACAGTAAAAAGAACAAATAAAATTCTTTCGATTCCTGTAGGAGATAAATTTATCGGTCGTGTCGTAAACCCACTTGGTGCACCGATTGATGAAGCAGGTGCCATTAAAGAAGATGCTATTTATCCAGTTGAAAAAATTGCATCAGGTGTTATGACTCGTGAGCCTGTGAAGACTCCAGTGCAAACTGGTATCAAATCTATCGATGCGATGATTCCAATCGGTCGTGGACAACGTGAGCTTATCATTGGTGATCGTCAGACTGGTAAGACTGCTATCGCCATCGATACTATCATTAACCAAAAAGGACAAAATTTGATTTGTGTTTATGTTGCTATCGCCCAAAAACAATCAAAGATTGCTCGTATCGTTTCAAAATTAAAAGAAGCTGGCGCAATGGATTATACTATTGTCGTTTCTGCCGGATCATCTGATGGCCCAGCATTTTCATACTTAGCACCTTACTCAGGAACTGCGCTTGCAGAATATTTCTTAGATAAAGGTAAGGATGTATTAGTCGTTTATGATGATCTTTCAAAACATGCTGTAGCATATCGAGAAATTTCTTTGTTGCTACGAAGACCACCAGGTCGCGAAGCTTATCCTGGAGACGTTTTCTATTTGCACTCTCGATTGCTTGAACGTGCATGTCGTTTAAATAAAAATTATGGTGGCGGTTCAATCACAGCTTTGCCAATTATTGAAACTCAAGCTGGAGATTTGTCTGCTTACATTCCTACTAACGTTATTTCTATCACTGACGGACAAATTTTCTTGGAAACAGGATTATTCTATAAAGGTATTCGACCAGCTATTAATGCCGGACTTTCTGTGTCACGTGTAGGATCTGCAGCTCAGATTAAATCAATGAAAAAAGTTGCTGGTAAAATGAAACTAGCGATGGCACAATATCGTGAACTTGAATCTTTCGCACAATTCGGATCAGATCTTGATGCTGATACAAAGAAAGCTATTAATCGTGGACAAAAAGTTACTGAATTAATGAAACAAAGTCAGTATTCTCCTATAGCTGTCGCAAAACAAGTTTGTGCTATTTATGCTGTGAACGAAGGATATCTCGATGAGCTTGAAACAAGTGAAATCAAAGCTTGGGAAGAAGGATTTTATGCTCATCTTGAAAGATCAAATAAAAATTTATTAGCTGAACTTGCAAAAGATTGGAGTGATAAAATCGAAGCAGAATTAATATCAGCAATTAAAGAGTTTATGGGTAATTAATTAAATATGCCACTTGCAACAAAAGCAATAAAACAAAAAATAAAGTCAGTTGGGAACATTAAGAAAATCACTAAAACGATGGAGATGGTTTCAGTTTCCAAAATGCGCCGAGCAGTAGATCGTGCAATTGCATCACGAGCTTATTCACGATACGCACTTGAACTTTTAGTAAATCTTTCAAAAGATCCTAATGTTTCAAATCCTTTGATGAATGCTGGAACAACTAATAAAGAATTAGTTATTTTGATTGCAAGCAATAAGGGTCTTTGTGGAGGTTATCATACAAATTTATATAAAGCTTTAAATATTTATTTAAAGAAAGAAGAATCTCGTGGTAAAGAATTAAAAGTTGTGGCTGTTGGAAAATACGCAGAAAAAATTTCAAGAAAATTAGATTTACCACTTTTCGCTAGCTTCCATACTTTTTCAGAATATTCAGACATTAAACAAACAAAAGAATTGTCTGACTTAGTAGCATCTGAATTTATTAAAGGAGAATATGGTAGTGTGAAAATTTTATATACAGAATATTTGAAATCAACTACTTACAAACCAGTTTTACGAGAATTATTTCCGATTCGAGCAGAATCTATTAAAAATATTATAGAAACCGAAGAAGAAAAAGTTGAAACAAAAGAAGAAGAAAATCATTTTATTGATTACAAATTTGAACCAGATTTAAATATTATATTAGAAAGTATTTTACCAGGATTAGTGGATGTCGTCGTTTACCAGACACTTGCAGAAGCTTTTGCTTCTGAACATTCAGCCCGAATGTTTGCTATGAAGAATGCCGGAGATAGTGCAACGACAATATTAGATGCTTTGACCCTTTCATACAACCATGCAAGACAAGATGGTATTACAAGAGAACTCTCCGAAATCGTCGCCGGAGCTGAAGCTTTATCAAATTAAATTATTAGCTTGCCCTGAGCTTGTCGAAGGGTTAATTATTAAATAAATAAAATGCAAAAAGGAAAAATATCACAAATTATTGGAGCGGTCGTAGATGTAAGATTCGAAGGAGAATTGCCAGCACTTTTAAATGCACTTACAGTAAAGCGCGAAGGCAAGACTGATCTTGTGCTTGAAGTCGCAGGTCACCTAGGTTTGAATGAAGTGCGAACGATAGCTATGACTTCGACAGATGGACTTTCTCGTGGAGATGAAGTTATCGATACTGGCGCATATATTTCAGTGCCAGTCGGAATGGAAACTCTAGGAAGAATGTTTGATGTGGTAGGAAATCCTATTGATGAAAAGCCAGCCCCAAAGACTGCAAAGAGATTACCAATTCACCGACCAGCACCAACATTCGCACAACAATCTCCAAAGACTGAGGTTCTAGAAACTGGTATTAAAGTTATCGACCTTATGTGCCCATTCTTAAAAGGAGGAAAGGTTGGACTATTCGGAGGTGCCGGAGTTGGAAAGACTGTCGTTATTCAAGAGCTTATTCGAAACATTGGAGCTGAACACGGAGGATATTCTGTATTCGCTGGTGTTGGAGAGAGAACTCGTGAAGGAAATGACTTGTACAAAGAAATGACAGATTCTGGAGTTCTAGATAAAACAATGCTCGTGTTCGGACAGATGAATGAACCACCAGGAGCTCGTGCTCGTGTCGCTCTTTCAGCTCTTACTATGGCTGAACATTTTCGTGACACAGAAGGAAAGGATTTGCTTTTGTTTATGGATAACATTTTCCGATTTACTCAAGCAGGTTCTGAAGTTTCTGCTTTGCTTGGACGTATGCCATCAGCTGTGGGATATCAGCCAACTTTGGCATCAGAAATGGGAAACTTACAAGAAAGAATTACTTCAACTGACAAAGGTTCTATTACTTCGGTGCAAGCTATTTATGTGCCTGCCGATGACCTTACAGACCCAGCTCCAGCGACAACATTCTCACACTTAGACTCGACTGTTGTGCTTTCTCGACCATTGTCTGAGCTTGGTATTTATCCAGCCGTTGATCCACTAGACTCTTCTTCAACAATTCTTGATCCAAATATTATTGGTGAAAGACATTACAATGTGGCTCGAGGAATTCAAAAGATTCTACAAAGATATAAAGACTTACAAGACATCATTGCGATCTTGGGTATGGATGAATTGACTGATGACGACAAGCTAGCCGTGTCTCGTGCACGAAGAATTCAAAAATTCCTTTCACAACCAAATTTCGTGGCTGAACAATTCACAGGACGACCTGGAAAATATGTTCCACTTGAAGAGACAATTAAAGGTTTCGAAGAAATT
>JBAXEA010000029.1:0-9197 GCA_037140655.1 bacterium
TTAAATGGTGTTTTTGGTGTTGATATGTCTGGAGCAAGACTACTCACAGCATCACCAGTGCTTTGAAGCAAGCTACTACCTGCGCCCCCTGCTTTATCTGCAATACTTTGCATATATGCTTTGGCATAAGGGTATTTTTGTGGATCGTTAACTTCTCCAGCAAAAGATAATATTTCATTTTTACCTATGTCTTCAAAATATTTACTAGTATTTTGAACAAAAAAAGGATTTCCAGCATTTCCTGTTTTGATCCAATTAACTGAACTTAATGTTATATTTTGAATCATTTTTTTAACAACAATTTTACCAATTCCATCTAAACAGTTTTTACTTGTATTTTCTTCATCTGTGCTAATTCTAGTTTCGTCAGTATTTTTTTTCATGTCTGCAAAATATTGATTAATATAGTCTGGCATGATTACTTGTACATCTTGCATTGCAGATGTAGTACTGTCTAATTTTTCTGTTAAGGTGTTTGTTGTGTCTAACGCACTACCAAATAGATTTTCTATTTGTTTTTCAATTAATTTTTGACATCCAGGTAATTGTGTTGCCGTTGGAATAACATCTGTTATGTAACTAGAAGCGGATCCAAGGTTACCACCGATAAGCCCAGTAACTCCATCTGTTGTTGCGTTTGCATAAGCTTTTTGTGCAGAAAAGATAGGTAACATTAAAAGACTTAAGATAATAGTTGAGCCGATAATATTTTTAATTTTTTGAGAAAATTTCATTTTATTAATTTTCTTTTATTATATCATTATTCTTTTGATAAAGTTGTTTCTAATTCGTTTACTGAGGTGATTAAATCACCACTATATTTTTTATATTGAGATAATCCAGAAAGCCCAACAACAGGGTCATTTGAAATCTTCGTCATGTTTAAAACACTAATTCCTGTGTTGTTTGCATTATTGACTATTTTAATGTGATAAGAAATTAAACTTTGTGGCACTGGAATATCTAACATTTTTTGTGCAAAATTTTGATATGCATTTCCAACATCTGTAAGTTTTTGATTGTTGTCGGTATTGTTATTAGAGTCTGTTTCAGAACTTGCTATTCCACTTGCTAATGACAGTTCACTACCAATGCCTTCCGTTTTGTATTTATTAAAAAGTGTTTTTACACTAGTGTAGTATTTAAATTTGTCTAGCATGCTGTTATTTTGATCGATTTTGGCATCATTTTCTGTATATTTATTAACAATTGTAGGATCTACTATTTTTTGACCCAATGAGGCTGACACGTTTTTCATTGTATTTGGATCTACTCCCCCATTTTGTTTCATTGCTAGTATTGAAGCAAAAAATTCTTGTGCAAACTTATCTGTTTCTGTTAAATTTGAATCATTGTTTGAACCACCGTTAGTAATTTTAAGACCTTCTTTTTTTTGTTTTATGTAAGTTGCATCAGATATACCGAAAGTCTCAGTTTTTTGAGGGTCTGTTCCCCACAATGCTTCTTCCCAGTCTGCTACACCGTCTCCATCAGAGTCTTTTTGGAGCATGTCGTTTAAGGTTAATTTTCCAGCTTCTAGGCTTGGTTTGTTTCCAATTTTTCCATATTGGCTTTTGTTTGAAACGTAATTTGATAAAACAAATATTCCAGTACCTAAAACAACCACAACTAACGTCAATAGTGTAAATTTTTTACTTGGTAAGTATTTATAATATTTTTTGTTTATTTTATTTTTCTTTATATTTTTTAGCATATTATTGTTTTGATACTCCATAATTATTTGTTTTTCTTACTGGAATTGGTATTGGAGGAGTTGTTGTAGTTTTGCAGGTTGAGAAATCAGGAACAATATCAGCTCTACCTAGAATATATCCACCGACTCTAGGTTTTTTTGTTAAATCTGTTGCATAAAATGGTATCATTTTGTAAACACCAGTCACTCCACCCGTAATCTTTTCTCCACTACTACTTGAAAATTGTGATGATGCTGCACTAATAGCACCACCTATGTTACTTGAAAGTATAATGGGTGTACCTATCCCAGTACAGATAACACCTGGTATTGTAGTTGAAAGAACCTTTCCCCCAAAAGCAAATGTGTATTTTTTAGAAGAAGAGCTTGAAGATGTTGCACTTTGTGTATTAGTAGAAGATGCTGATGGTGTTGGTGTGTTTATGTCTGGGATGGTGGTGTTTGGATTTGTAGGAGATGAAGGATTGTCTTGGGGTGTTGTATCATTAGTCGCTTCTGTTTTTTTAGGAATAGTAAAAGAAAATGATCCAATATTGTATTCTGAATTTATATGGTCATTTACAGAAACATTAACATGGTATGCAATATCAGAATCATTTTGTTGACTAGGTAGGTCGTTTACAGTTAACACTACCTGCCCTATTTGACTTACAGCTGTTGCCTTCGTTTCAGTACCATCTGATTGTGTTCCTTGATATTCATAAGTTTTAGTAAGTTTCAAGTCTATATTGTATCCATTACTTGGAAGTGTACCAGAAAGAGTATATTTTCCATCACATCTAGCAGAATGAGAGCCATTATTTACTGACACATTTGAACAAGAAAAATTTGATAATTGAAAATTCTGAGCTATAGCTATTTTTTCTTTTACAAAGTAAAAAATAATAAAAATAAAAAGAGTTGTTAGTAGTGTAAAAAGAATTCCTTTTTTCATACACATAGTATATCAATATTAAAATACAAAAACTAGTATTTTAGTATGTTTATCCAGTCAGTAAGCGATAACTCTTCTGCTCTTTTATTTTTTAATTCTATAGAGGACGGCCCAATGTGTTTTTTTAAATTTGAAGACAATTTTTTTCTTTTATGTGCGAAGCCCGCGTGAATTATTTCCCAGAATTTTTCTTCAAACTCCAGACTGCTCGAATTTTTAATTTGAGCAGTCGAAGCCACTCCCTCTCCTTTTAAAGGAGAGGGCTGGGGTGAGGTGCTTTCTGTGAAAAATTCCCTTGAAATATTTTTTATGGAAATAATTGCTGAATCAACTTTTGGTGCAGGCGAAAAATATCTAGCAGGCACCTTCATTTCTATTTTAGGATTTCCATATGCCTTTACTGAAATGGAAAGAATACTTTGCTTGCCATCACGAGCAACTATTCTTTTTGCTACTTCATGTTGAACCATTAATACCATAAGCGAAGGCTGATTTTTTTCTGTTAAAAATTTTTTCAAAATTGCACCAGTGATGTTGTAGGGAATATTAGCAATAATTTTGTAGTTAGATGGAAGATAAATTGTTCTCGAGTGAACCCTTGGTAAGCGCGACGGCGCTGGACAGAGGAAATTTTCAGCAGAAAATTTCTGTGGTGAGTCCGAGAATGATTTATCTGCAATCTCTATTTCCAATATGTCTTCATTTATTAAAATTAATTTTCCAATAGAAATTTCTTCACTAAATTTTTCTTGTAAAAAAGCAAAAAGTTCTCTATCTTTTTCTACTGCTATTACACATCCTGCCACCTCTAATAATTTTTTTGTTAGAGCTCCCTTCCCTGGTCCTATCTCTAAAATAATGTCATCCTTGTTTATTTCTCCCGCTTCAATAATTTTCTTGAGAGCTGGCTCAGATTTTAGAAAATTTTGTCCTAAAGATTTTTTTGCTTTGTGTGTTTTTTCCATTTTATTTATTTAACTAATGCCTAGAGCCTAAGGCCTAATGCCTATTATAAATATATTGTTTTAATTTTTCCTTCTCCTTCTCTTTCAGTTATTTCATTTGGAATATCATTTATAAATTCTGATGGAGCATTGATTTGTCGTGATCCGAATATTGTACGAACGTCTGCGTATGACAGGAATAATTTTCTGCGAGCTCGGGTTAGTGCCACATAGAAAAGTCTGCGCTCTTCTTCACTGTCTTCTCCGCTTTTTGTTTCACCCATTTTTGAATGAGGGAAAAGTCCATCTTCAAGTCCAGTTACAAAAACATAATCAAATTCTAAACCTTTTGCTGCATGTACTGTCATTAGTTTTACTATACCATTTTTTGCTTGCGGTGAGCTTGCCTGTAGTGAGCTTGTCGAACCTGTCGAATCCGTAGATTCGGCAATCATTATCGAATCTTGATCCGAAGCAAGAGATGCATCTTCTAATAACTTTTCAATTCCAGCACCATCTGGCAGTTCATCATATTTTAATGCTAGTGTGGCAAGTTCTTTTATGTTTTCTAACCTTTCCATTTCTTCTTCTGTGCCACCAGATAATTCTTGTTCAATGCCTGATTTTTTAACTGTGTATTTTATCACATCTGAAGCTTTTTCTGTTTTTATTTTTACACTTATTTCTTCTAAAAGTTTATAGAAATTATCTACTTTGATTTTTGTTTTTATTGGTAGTGTGTTTGCTTCACCAGCAAAAACTTTTATCAATGTTACCTTTCCTATTCCACGCACAGGGAAATTTATTATTCTCTTTATATCTGATAAACTTTCTGGATTTAATGCAGCACGCAAATATGCAAGTGTGTCCTTGATTTCTTTTCTTTCAAAAAATTTAATTCCTAAAACTTGATAAGGGACATTGTATCGTAGCATCGCTTCTTCAAGCACTCGTGATTGAAAGTTAGCTCGATAAAGAACCGCAATGCTGGATGGAGGAATAAACACTTCCTTTGCGGGGTCACTGTCTGGGCTTGCTAGCCCAGCGTTCCCTCTCGGCCCGTCGGCCTGCGAGAGACCCCGCGAAGAAAGGTTTGTTCCTCCATCCAAGATTTCTAAAATTTTTGTCGCGACGAAGTCAGCTTCGTCACTTTCCTCGATTGCTTCATAGACTGAGATTTTCTCCCCTGTTTCATTCTGTGTGAATAAATTTTTATCAGGTCGATATTTATTTTTTTTAATTATTTCATTAGCAGCTTCTAATATATTTTTTGTTGAACGATAATTTTCCTCAAGCAAAACTATTTTTGCATTCGGATAATCTTTTTCAAAACTTAAAATATTTTTTAAATTTGCTCCACGCCAAGAATAAATATTTTGATCAGCGTCACCAACGACACAAATATTTTTTGTTTTTTCTGAAAGTAATCGTGACATTAAGTATTGCACTTCGTTTGTGTCCTGATACTCGTCGATGTGAATGTATTCCCATTTATTCTGATATCTCTCTCGTATTTCTTTGTTGTCTTTTAAAAGTTTTGTAGATTTTACTAATAAGTCATCAAAGTCTAAAGAATTTTCTTTTGATTTTTTTGTTTCATAAATTTTCCAAACTTGTGCAACTATTTTGCTTAGATAGTTTGATCCACCTTCTTCTTGATAGTCGTCATAATGTTTAAACTTCCCTTTCTCTCGACTAATCATATTTTTTATTTTTCTTGGGTCGTATTGTTTTGGATCTAAGCCGATTTCTCTTATTGCATCTTTTATTAAAGAATTTGTATCTCCATCATCTAATATTGTGAAATATTTTGTTAATCCAAGCGTATGCGCATTTTCTTTTATTATGTAAACTCCAAGTGAGTGAAAAGTACTTACAAACGGAATTGTATTTTGTTCTTTTGCGTTTTTTTCTATTTCTAAAACTATTCTTTCTTTCATTTCTTTAGCTGCTTTGTTTGTAAATGTAACAGCCAAGATTTTTTCTGGTGCGATACCTTCTTTGATAAGGTTTATTATTCTGTGTGTGATTGTCTTTGTTTTTCCTGCACCAGCACCTGCAACGATAAGAAGCGGACCTTTTGTATGGGTTGCCGCTTCTTTTTGAGCATTATTTAATCCTAAAAGATGATCTAACATCCTTCTAATATAACATAAAATTTTCTAACCTATCTGACTCATTATGTCGTTTGAGTGTTTTACGTAGTTTAGAGCTTCTTCTTTTATTATTCCTTCAAAATTTGGTACTTTGCTATTCAAAAAATCAAAAATCTGAGTTGGCTGTGCATTATTGTCTAGTAATTTTTCAAATTCATCTTGATCACCTTCTGACATTATTTCCATAACTCGCATCAAAACATCTTGGTAAATTAAAGCACCAGCGTCAGTTATTCTATTTTCTTTCTCTTCTTCTGTTAATCCTTCAAGATTCAATACATCTTCTACTTGTTTTTTTATTGGATTCATATTTTTGTTGTCCCTACACCTGGTTTACGGCTAGCCCTAAACCAGGTGTAGGGACTTTTAAAATTTAATAATAATTACCCTATATTAATATCATCTAATTTGCCCATTTCTCCTGCTCTTTTTGTTGCACGGAAGATATATTCTTCTGGTGATTCAGCCTTACCTAATAGGCCACCTCTCATTGGATCAAGCCCTGTGGCTGTACGTAATCTTCTCATGTGTTCGACTACAGGTCTAAAGTGGCTTTCTTGTCCATTGCTTGAAGATATCATATTGCGAGCACTATATGATCCGTGTGAATTTCTAATATTATTCCATCTATCCATGCCTCTTTCGTCTGGGAATAAGCGTTTAATAACATGATTATGGTATCCCGTTGGATGATTTGGATCAAATACCGGACTATTATAAAATTCTCTGTCTTGGTTATCGTAACCACCATGATGTCCGTGTATTGGATGATTTGGATCAAATACTGGTCCATTATCTATGTAACCCTCACCATATGGTTGGTATCCTTGTTGAGGTCTTTCGTAATAGTATTGTTGGTTCCCTCCTATTGGACGATTTGGATCAAATACTGACGCATCATCGTAGTTGTAATTATTTCCTTCTCCTTGATAGTTTGGATTGTATCCTGGATTTGGATGTAATGTATTACCATTTATATTTTGATTTACAAAATTGTCACCCGTATTCTGATTAAGATTATCAGTACTTATAGGATGTTGTGTCTCTACAGCATATTTACCATCCACATGTGCACTAGGATTTACATTAGCATGTTCTGCTGTGTGATGAGCATCAAACATTTTACCACCATATTTAGTTACTGTTTCTATATTTCCATGTTCAGCCACAACTGTGTGGATTTGTCCTGTGCTTGCATCTGTATATGAAATATTTCCATGATTATCTGAACTTAATATAGAATTCTTTAATAACATTAAGCTCTCTTTTATTTTAGTTGGGTCATAAAATCCCCAATCTTTAGCAATTTGTACTGAACTTTTGTGCATTAGTTCTTGTATGCTGTGTGGTGCTTTTGAAATATCTGGATAAGTATTGTGAATTTGTGATTTTAGATTTTCGATAGTTTGTATTGCTCCTTTTGAACTAAATTGTACACTCACTGGTTTAAAATTTGGTTCTGGTGTGGCAACTTTTGGAGCTTCATGTGGTACAGCAGGTGCAGCGGCATGTGTTAAATGTTCAGCTTGGAAATGAGTTATAGCTGCTCCAGTACCTATAGATGCCGCACCTCCAGCAACAGCAGCTATCATTGCTTTATGTATTGTTCTGTTTCTTTTTTGTTTTGCTTCTTTGTCTAATATAGCTTGATATTCTTTTTTATATTGAAGCATTTCTTCATCAGTCATATCTTCTTTGAATTTTGCAGATAATTCGTCTAATGCCTTTTGTTTTCTTTCTGTGAAACGTTCTTTTATTGAAACATCATAAAGTTTTACTGCACCTAGTCCGATGGTACTTCCTACCACTCCTCTCAGTGCTCTTACTCCTAAATATAATCCAGTTCCACCAGCTGCAGCGACAGACGCAGGTGAGATTAAAGCAAAAATTGGTGCAGTAAGTAACACTGTCAAAACAGCCTTTTTAGGTCCTTTTTGTTTCATGTACCATTCAAGTCCTTGTTTCCAAAGAGCTTTTTCTTTTGGTGGTAGGTTTTCTACCTTCATTGCATTCAGTCTTTCTCCTTCTTTTATTATTGTTTCTTCAAAAATTTCTTTATTTTTAAATATAGCTAATTCCTTGTCTTGTTCTTCTTTTGTTTTATCAGAACCTGCAAGTTCCTTTTTCTTGTCGGCATACATTTTGTTGCCGTATTCAATAATTTTGGCATTATATTCTTTTTCTAAATTTTTCAATTCCTCAGGAATTTCTTTGTCTTTATAATAACTGCCCCAAACTTTTTTCCAGGCATTTACAGCAAAATTATGTTTTTTATCATCTTCATTTCCGTATGTATGACCTGTAGCATTTCTTAAAAAATTTGTAGCAAAATTGTGGTCTTTTTTTGCGGATGCTACATATTCTTTATACCCAGTTGCGTATTTTTCTCTCGCCTCTTCTAAGCTCTTTTTAAGAAGTTCATTTTCTTCAGCAGTTTTTGCTTTCTCAGCTTCTTCTGCTTGCTTCTTTGCTTTTTCTGTTTCTTCTTCAATCTTAGTTTTGTCTTCCTTTTTATCTGGTGCTTTATTTATAACTATTTTTTCTTTTTCAGCTTCTTTTTCCTTTTCTTCTGCCTTTTTTGTTTTTAGTTCGATTTTTGGAGCTAGTTTTTCTTTCTCAGCTTCTAATTCTGCCGTTTCTTTTTCTAAATTTTTATCTTTCTGTGCCACCTCTTCATCTTTTATAAGTATTTCTGTTTGAGCTTTTTGTATAAGTTCTTTTTTCTTTTGCTCAATAAGTTCTTTGTCTATCTCCTTTTCTTCATTTACTTCAGGTGTGATCAAAGTAATACTGTCATTATTAGGTGACATTTCTACTACATCCCCAGCCTTGTGTCCTGCACCTTCTTTTTCAGTTTTTACAAATATTTTTTCTGGTTCTACTGCTGGCATTTCTTTTTCTTCAACCACTACTGTGTTTTTTGTAGGTTTTGCTTCTTTAACTTTTTCTTCTTCCTTGATTGTTGTTGTGTTTGATTTATTTTCTGTTTGAATTGTTTGTTGTTTTTTGTCCATTTCTCTTATTTTATTAATTATTTCTAGTTTTGCTTGATAAACCTTTTTTGCTGTTTCAGGTAACTTATGGTTTGGATCTTTGAGTTTCTCTGTGTAATCATTTTCCCAACGGTCAATTTCAGATGTAGATAATTTTTTTAGTAGCTGCTCCCTTGTTTCTATCTCTCCTTTTTGTTCTTTCTTATTAGTTTTTTGTAGTTTTTCTTTTACCATATAGTTTATTATATACGATTTATAATCTTTTAATTAAAACTAGTGTTATTTGTTGTATATTGAGCGAAATCTGAAGCAGTTCCTTTTTCTAGTTTACCTGTTTTAGGGTTAACTGCCAAAGACGGATCGTCAGGTGTTATAAATAATGTAGTATTTTCTGTTACATTCCCTGCTAAATATTTATCAAAATTTTCTTGTGAAACATTAATACATCCCCAAGAT